>CAYYQS010000138.1:0-5581 GCA_964472555.1 uncultured Bacteroides sp. | reverse complement strand
CGCGGTAGTGCGCCTGCAGTATGAAGAAGCGGATAGTCATAGGCGAATACGCCTGCTCCAGCAGAGGATGATTGCCAGTGAAGAATTCGTCGAGCGTGATGAAGTTGCCCAGCGACTTACCCATCTTCTTGCCGTTGATAGTAATCATATTGTTGTGCATCCAGTAGCGCACCGCATGAGCATGGTTGTGCGCCACCGACTGCGCTATCTCGCACTCGTGGTGAGGGAACTTCAGGTCCATGCCTCCGCCGTGGATGTCGAACTGCTTGCCAAGATACTTCTCGCTCATTGTCGAGCACTCAAGGTGCCAGCCGGGGAAACCCTCGCTCCAGGGCGACGGCCAGTGCATGATATGCTCCGGGGCCGCCTTCTTCCATAGCGCGAAGTCGGCAGGATTGCGCTTTTCGCTCTGACCGTCAAGCTCGCGTGTCGTTGCCAGAAGTTCGTCGATGTTGCGCCCCGAGAGCTTCCCGTAGCCGTAGTCCCGGTTAAATTTGGGCACGTCGAAATAGACCGATCCCTCGCTCTCGTAGGCATAGCCGCTATCCAGAATAGTCTTTATATACTCTATCTGCTCGATAATATGGCCCGATGCGTGCGGCTCTATCGACGGAGGAAGCACATTGAGAGCCTCCATAGCCTTGTGATAGCGGTTGAGATAGTGCTGAACCACCTCCATAGGCTCCAGTTGTTCCAGCCGCGCCTTCTTTGCAATCTTATCCTCACCCTCGTCCGCATCATGCTCAAGGTGCCCCACATCGGTGATATTGCGCACATAGCGCACCTTGTAGCCAAGATGAGTCAGATATCGGTAGAGAATATCGAAAGTTATGGCAGGGCGGGCATGCCCGAGATGACCGTCCCCGTAGACGGTAGGACCGCAAACATACATCCCCACATTGGGCGCATGCAGCGGCGTAAACAATTCTTTCTGGCGCGAAAGCGAGTTGTAGATACTGAGCGAATGGTCTTTCATAGACGGAGATATCACTAATTTTCCCACAAAGTTACACAAAAAAATACTCCCTTCCAAAACTACTTTAATGAACTTTTTATGTGGCAATCTTGTTACAATTCCGAAAGCCATAACAAACCGGCTCTCTTAACAAAATCATGGCGATTCCGCCACTACCGTTTCAACTTGAAAAATTAATCTAAAAAACTGATAAAATTATGAAGAAGACTATCCTCGCGGCCGCCGCTGTAGCACTCGTAGGTGCCGCCTCCGCTTCAGCTCAAGTAGTTGAACAGCCCTCGTTCTTTGACAACATCTCTATCGGCCTCGATGGCGGTGTCACAACCCCCCTGAGTCATCATCCTTTCTTTGGCTCAATGAGAGGTGTTGCCGGACTCCACATCGGCAAGCAGATCACTCCTACATTCGGAGTTGGTGCTGAAAGTTACTTCGGAGTAAACACATCCTCATGGGGTGGCCCTCACAGCAGCACCGCATTCGATAATTCATACGTTGGCGCCTACGGTACTGTAGACCTCTTCAATCTCTTCGGCGGATATCCCTGCAAGGTACGTCCCTTCACTATCGAGGCCATGGCTGGTGCCGGTTGGGGTCACGACTACTTCTCCAAAGGCGATGCCGGTGAGTATTACAACTACTTCGCCACAAAGGCCGGTCTTAACTTCAACTTCAACGTAAGCCAGCACGTGACTATCGCCCTCAAACCTTCCGTAACCTGGAACATGAACGGCAACTACGCCCACAGCTCATCAGCTTACAACGTAAACAAAGCTACTTTCAACCTCATGGCAGGTCTATCCTACCGCTTCGGCGACGGCTTCAAGTGCGTTCGTCCCTACGACCAGGCTGAAGTCGACGGCCTCAACGCTCAGGTCAACGATCTCCGTGCAGCAGTAGCTGCTACAGCCGCCGCAGCCGACGCTGCTACTCTCGAAAACGCAGCCCTCGCTGCTCAGCTTCAGGAAGCTCTCAACCGCAAACCCGAAGTTATCAAGGAAGTCAAAGTGAAGAATGAGTACAACTCCGTACGATTCGTATTCTTCCGCATTGGTAGCTCCAAGATCACTGCCGACCAGATGCCTAACGTAGAAATGATTGCCGACTACATGGTCAACCACCCCAAGAGCAAGGTCGTTATCAAGGGTTACGCTTCTCCCGACGGCAACTACGACTTCAACGTCAAACTCGCTCAGAGCCGTGCTGAATCCGTTAAGAACGTTCTCGTAAGCAAATACAAGATCGCTTCAAGCAGAATCACTGCTGAAGGTGAAGGCATCGGAAACATGTTCGAAGAACCCAGCTGGAACCGCGTAAGCATCTGTACACTCGAGTCGAACAATTAATCGAGACATAACTAACATAGCACAACAAGATATCGCGGAGCGTTCCGGCTGAAAAGCCGGGGCGTTCCGCCCATTTTGTAATAATCCTTTTTTTTACTACATTTGCAATTCCGCTCTTAAAAAAAGAAAAACATTATGTGGCTCACAATATTCGGATACTCCGCCAGCATTTGCATGATCCTCGGATACCTTCCGCAGGCCATAGCAACCATACGCACTCGAAACACCGACGGTATCGCCCTTCCCACCTTCTGCATGCTCGGAATAGGATCCGTCCTCTTCGTCGTCCAGGGCTTTATGCTCGAAAACTGGCCCCTCGTCATCACCAACGTCATCACCACAATATGCTCCGTAATAATCTTCGGCATAAAGGTGTATAACGATCATTTCCGCAAACACAAGTGAAAGACCGGCAAATAACCGTCTGCCCCGCCGGAGGCCTCGCAAACCGCATGAGAGCCATAGCCTCAGCTATAGCCCTCGGACGCGACACCGGCCGACCCGTAGAAATCGTCTGGGCTCGCGACAGCGGGCTCAACGCCCCCTACTCACTCCTTTTCGACACCTCGGCGCTCCCCGTGCCTCTGCGCGGTGTGGGCGCCGCGGCATATCACCTCGCCTACGAAGCACCCCGCTTGCGCAATCTCCGCATTCCCGCCCTCATCACCCGCCTCCGCTTCGCCCTCTCGCACTTCGACGAAGCCGGATTCGAAGATCGCTACGTAGGCTCTCCCGCACTCCTCCGAAGCGAAGTAGACCGGGCACGGGGCGCCGTCTACTTCTTCTCCGGCCTCGACTTCTATCCATTTTCCGACAACGACTACCGCCGCTACTTCCGCCCCTCCCCAACCGTGAGCCGTCGACTTGAAGAACTCGCCGCCTCCGCCCCCGGAGCCACAGTCGCACTACACATCCGCCGCTCCGACAACCTCAACTCCATAGCCTCAAGCCCCCTCAGCCTCTTTATCGACGCCATTGAAAAAGAACTTGCCGCCGACCCCGACATACGCTTCTTCCTCGCCACCGACGACGACGCCACCAAAGCCGAGCTCCTCAGCCGCTACCCCGGCCGGATCTTCACAAATCCAGCCACCGCGTGCCGCGACACCCCCGAAGGAGTGGTCGACGCCCTCGCCGAAATGCTCCTCATGGCACGCATGCACCGAATCTACGGCTCCTTCTTCAGCACATTCTCCGACGCAGCCGCCCGCATCGGAGCTGTCCCACTGACAATCTGCAGGCGATAACTCCTCTTGGAGAAACCTGATATGTTAATAAAACCTTAACATTAAGCACACTTGCAGGATTATCATTAATTTTGTCGCTTGAAAGATTCTGAACTATGAAGAAATACAATATCGTCAACAACGCCATGGGCTGGCTATGCTTCCTTATAGCTGCCTTCACCTACCTCCTCACGGTAGAGCCCACGGCGAGCTTCTGGGATTGCCCCGAATTCATCCTCCAAGGTGCCAAACTCGAAGTAGGACACCCGCCGGGCAACCCGATCTTCATGCTGGCGGCACGTTTCTTCATCACCCTTTTCGGTGGCTCAATGTCTACGGCCGCTCTCGCCGTCAACTCAATGTCGGCCCTTCTGAGCGCCGGCACTATCCTCCTGCTGTTCTGGTCTATAACACACCTCATCCGCAAACTCATCGTCCGCGACGACGCCTCTGAGATCGGCTGGTGGAAAATGGCTCTCATCATGGGCGGTGGCGTCTGCGGTGCCCTCGCATACACCTGGAGCGACACCTTCTGGTTCTCCGCCGTCGAAGGCGAGGTATATGCCTTCTCATCCTTCTGCACAGCCCTGGTAGTCTGGCTTATGTTCAAGTGGGAAAACCGCGCCGACTCTCCCGGCTCCGACCGCTATCTCGTCCTCATTGCCTACGTCATCGGTGTTTCCATCGCCGTACACCTCCTCAATCTCCTCTGCATTCCTGCACTCGGACTCATCTACTACTACCGCCGCTACCGCGACGTCAACGCACTCGGTTCGCTTATCGCCCTCGGAGTGTCATGCGTCATAGTCGCAGCCATTCTCTACGGTCTCGTCCCCGGCTTCGTTCAGGTTGCCCAATGGTTCGAGCTCTTCTTCGTCAACACATGCGGCATGAGCTACAACATGGGCGTCCTCATCTACGCCATTTGCCTCGTGTCAGTCTTTATCCAGGCTATCCACGGCCTATATAAGCGCCCCGACAGCGCCTTCACACGCTATAGCTGCATTCTCGCAGTAGCACTCTCGGGTATGCCTTTCATCGGCCATTCTGTAGTCGTGGGCATCATCATCATAGCCGCACTCATCGTCTACGTCTTCGGATTCTGTAAGAAGGTACCCGCACGCACATTCGCACTGATCATCATCAGCATCTTCGTTATCTTCATCGGCTATTCCTCCTACGCGCTCCTCCTTATCCGCGCCTCGGCCAATACACCGATGAATCAGAATGCTCCCGACAACGTCTTCGCACTTGCTTCCTACCTCAACCGCGAGCAGTACGGCGACCGGCCCCTCTTCAAAGGCCCCGTCTTTGCCGAGACTTTCGAAGAAGAGGAATATCCCCAGGGATCGGGCAACTTCTATATTGCCGTCGACGAGTCGGGCCGTCCTCGCACACGCACTGTCGACGGCTACCTCCGCGACGAGAACAACGGTGCCTTCAACTCTCCCGAGAAGTCCTATACAAAGGTCGTGAAAGCAGATCCCTCCGAACCCGACAGATACGTGCGCGAGGTAGAGCGTCCGCATTACCGCACAATGCCCGACCTCGACATGTTCTTCACCCGAATATACAGCAACGAACCCTCAGGGCAGCATATTCAGGGCTACAAATCATGGGCCGGATATATCAACGAAGACCTCTACAACATCCCTCAGCAGCTCCGCTCCAAGTGGGCCGCTCAGGGTTATGCGCCCAAGTACGAGATGATGCCCTATCTCACACATCTCACCCCCGTAACCACCAACATCGACTCCCAGACCGGCGAAGAAATACTCCAGACTCCCGTTTGGAAACCCGGCTTCGACGTCAACCTCCGCTATTTTGTCAACTACCAGCTCAACCACATGTATTGGAGATACTTCATGTGGAACTTCGCTGGCCGACAGAACGATATTCAGGGCAACGGTGAGCCGCATCTCGGCAACTGGATCACAGGTATACCCTTTATCGACAACGCCCGCCTCGGCGACCAGTCGCTCCTCCCCGACGAATTCGGAAAGGGAAACAAAGGCCACAACGTGTTCTTCATGCTC
>CAYYQS010000137.1:0-5672 GCA_964472555.1 uncultured Bacteroides sp. | reverse complement strand
CAACTGGGCAGGCTGGGATCACCTCAAGCTCTCCGTGCCCATGTCTATAACCCTCGGACTCTCCGGACAGCCCTTCAGCGGCCCCGACATCGGCGGATTCCTCAACAACACCGAGCCCGACGTATGGGCCAACTGGCTCGGCTACGGAGTATTCCTCCCCTTCGCCCGAGGGCACGCATGTGCTGGCACTAACGACAAAGAACCATGGGCCTTCGGTCCCGACATCGAGCGCTCTTCAAAAATGGCTCTCGAGCGTCGCTACCGACTCCTCCCCTACATCTACACCAAGTTCTACGACGCACACCTCACAGGCATGCCCATTATGCAGCCCGTATTCTTCACCGATCCTGCCGACAGCAGCCTTCGTGCCGAGCAGCAGATTTTCCTCCTTGGCGAAGACCTCCTCGTAGTGCCCTCGTTTGCCGAAAATCCGGCAATGCCCGCTGGAATCTGGGAGACCATAAGCCTCATCGACGGCGACAATGCCGACAAATATCAGGCCACACTCAAGCTCCGCGGCGGCAGCATCGTTCCGGCAGGACGCGTCATTCAGAACACCAACGAAAACTCCTTCGAGCCTCTCACCCTCTACGTCTGCCTCGACAGCGACGGTAAAGCCCAAGGGCGGCTCTATTGGGACGAAGGCGAAGGTTGGGCCTTCCGCGATGCCGACGACTACTCCCTCCTCACATTCCGTGCCCTCCGCAAAGGAAATAAAGTCAAAGTCACCCTCGCCGACTCTCAGGGCGAGCGCGACATCGCACGCGAGATTCCTGCTGTCGAAGTCGTTCTCGTTCAGGGAGGAAAGACCTACACCGCAACCGGAAATCTCCGCAAAGGAGTTACCGTTAAAATCTGACAGCTGATGCGACGTCCAAACTACGATAAATACCCCGCAACACACATCTCCGGCACAATCGTCCGGGGCTGGGATAACATTGTCAGCGAGCTCGCTGCAGCCCGCCGTCCGCTCATTATCGAAACATACACGGGCGTACATCTCAGCGAAATCGTCGACGCCGTCGCACCTATTGCACCCGACGGTATCATCCTCACCGGCAGCCTCATGAAGCCCGAAGACGAAATAATCCGTCTCACAGAGCCGTTCATGACCGCCGACACCCTCTTCGGATTCGTCACCGCTCTCAGACTCACCGATTATTTCGACCCCGAAAAGCTCCGCGCCGCCCGTGAATCACTCACAGGCCTCTCCCGCACCGCCGTGATTGGCCCCGGAGCATCACTCCTGGCCCGCGAAGGCGATATCGTGGTCTACATCGACATGGCCCGTTGGGAGATACAGCAGCGCATGCGTCGCAAATCAGTCAAGGCACTCGGCGTCGACAACCGCCAGGATCCGGTTTCGATCCAGTACAAACGCGGGTATTTCAACGACTGGCGCATCCTCGACTCACACAAAGCCACACTCTTCCCGAAAGTCGACTATTGGATCGACACCCACATCCCCGCCGACCCGCGAATGATCGACCGCGATACTTTCACCCGCGGCATCGAAAAGACCGCATCCGGGCCCTTCCGTGTTGTCCCCTTCTTCGACCCTGCGCCATGGGGAGGCCAGTGGATGAAAGAGACTTGCGACCTCGATAGAAACACGCAGAATTTCGGCTGGTGCTTCGACTGCGTTCCCGAAGAAAACAGCCTATACCTCGACGTCGACGGCACTCGCTTCGAAATGCCCTCCGTCAACCTCATCCTCCTCAAAAGCCGGCAGATTCTCGGCGAACCCGTCGAAGCTCGCTTCGGCAAAGACTTCCCTATACGCTTCGACTTCCTCGACACCGTAGAAGGTGGAAATCTAAGCCTGCAGGTACATCCAACCACCCAGTTCATCCGCGAGAACTTCGGAATCGCTTACACTCAGGACGAAAGCTACTACCTCCTCGATGCTCGCGAAGGAGCAACCGTATATATCGGCCTTAGGAAAGGTGCCGACAAAACCACCATGTTCTGCGAGCTCAGGGAAGCTCAGGCAAACGGTTCGGTCTTCGACGTCGAAAAGCACGTCAACCGCATTCCCGCTAAGAAGCACGACCACTTCCTCATCCCCGGAGGAACAATCCACTGCTCCGGAGCCGGAGCCCTCGTCCTCGAAATAAGCTCAACACCCAATATCTTCACATTCAAGCTCTACGATTGGCAGCGCCTCGGCCTCGACGGAAAGCCAAGGCCTATCAACATCGACCGTGGAGAGAAAGTGATAGATTTTGCCAGAGATACCGACTATGTCGAGGCTCTCCTCCACAACCGCGTCGAGCAAATCGCTGCGGGCGAAGGCTGGTCGGAAGAGCGTACAGGGCTGCACCGCAACGAATTCATCGAAACGCGCCGTCATCGCTTCTCGATCCCCGTCACGCACCGTACCGACGGCAGCGTCAACGTGCTCAACCTCGTCGAAGGCGAAGAAGCACTCGTCACCAGCCCCTCCTCGGCTTTCGAGCCATTCGTCGTACACTATGCCGAGACATTCATCATCCCCGCGGCGGTAGGCGAGTACACCATTGAGCCCTACGGTCTATCCGAAGGCAAAGAGTGCATCACCGTTAAGGCAAGTGTCAGAGTCTGATAAGTAGAGGATTATGTACGAAAACGACCGCCGAACAGTTATGACCCTCGATGCCGGGGGCACAAACTTCGTCTTTTCAGCCATAAGAGGATGCCGCGAGATTGTCGACCCCATTTCCATTCCCGCAGTCACCGATGATATCGAAAAATGCCTCGAGCGCATCGCTTACGGCTTCGACCTCGTCCTCGATAGGCTCGACACTGCTCCTGTAGCCATTAGCTTCGCATTCCCGGGCCCCGCCGACTACGAAGCCGGAATCATCGGCGACCTCCCCAACTTCCCATGCTTCCGCGGTGGAGTTGCGCTCGGACCATTCCTCGAAGATAGATTCGGCCTGCCCGTTTTCATCAACAACGACGGCAACCTATTTGCCTGTGGCGAAGCGGCCGCCGGATTCCTCCCCTACGTCAACGCCATGCTCGCCGAGGCGGGCAACCCTCGCCGCTACCGCAACCTCATCGGCCTAACATTCGGCACCGGATATGGCGCCGGGGTAGTCATCGACGGGCGTCTCCTGTCAGGCGACAACGGATGCGCGGGCGACGTATGGCTCATGCGGAACAAGAAATACCCCTCCCTGATGTGCGAGGAAAGCGTCAGCGCTCGCGCCGTCGTACGCGTCTATTCCGAGCTCTCAGGCCTCGACGCTTCTTCGCTCACACCAAAAGACATCTTCGAAATTGCCGAACGGCGTCAACCGGGCGACCCTCTCGCTGCAGCCAAAAGCTTCGCCGAACTGGGCGAAATGGCGGCCGACGCACTCGTTAGAGCACTCGACATCGTCGACGGCCTCGTCGTAATCGGAGGAGGTGTATCCGCTGCTGCTGAATACATTCTCCCCGCCATGATCACCGAGATGAACACCCGCGTGGAAACAATCCCCGGAGCATCATTCCCTTGCCTGCAGATGAAAGTCTACGATATCGAAGATCCCGCGCAGCGATCTCGCTTCCTCTCCGACGCCTCGACACTCGTCTCAGTACCATTCTCCAACAGAAAAGTAGCCTACACAGTCGATAAGAAAACATGCATCGGCATCTCTCGACTCGGCACCGGCAGAGCCGTAGCCATTGGAGCCTACGCTTTCGCACTCGCCCGCCTCGATGCATAATAATATTCATTATGAGAAAGATATATCTCTTCCTTGCACTCGCAGCAGTATCCGTATCATCGGCTCTTGCCGACACCTTCAACCCCTCCCGCTACGTCGACCCCAACATCGGATCAAATCATAGCCGCTGGTTCTTCTACACCCCCGCGGCACGCCCCTTCGGAATGGCCAAACTTGGACCCTCCACCAACGGAACCTACGGAAACGAGCAGGGCTGGGAAGCTGTCGGCTACGAAGATCGCCACACATCTATCGACGGTTTTCCCTGCTTGCACGAATTTCAGATCGGAGGTATATCCCTCATGCCCGTCTCCGGCAGCGTAATCACCGACCCGGGCCTACTCGACGACCCCGACGCTGGATTTCGCTCTCGTTTCGACAAAGCCGACGAAATTGCCGCTCCCGGCTACTACTCCGTCATCCTGAAGGACTACGGCATAAAAGCCGAACTCACCGCAACTCCACGCGTCGGATTCCAGAAGTACACCTTCCCCTCCCGATCCGGCAATCATATCATCTTCAACATCGGCAACCGGCAGGGCGAAAGCGGCGCTGTCACCGACGCATCCATCCGGCGTTCCGGCAACATCATCGAAGGCTTCGTCGTCACCGAGCCCGAATACGTCAAAAAATATCAGGCCGGAGCCCGTGTTCCCCTCTATTTCTACGCCGTCCTCGACCGCGAGCCACTCTCGGCAAGCGTCATAGCCGAAGGTTCCTCGCTCAACCCCGGCGACGAAATCTCAGGCCCCGGAGCAATGATGATTCTCGACCTCGACACTTCCGACGTCACCGTAAAAGTCGGCCTTTCATATACCTCCGTCGAAAACGCTCGCCTCAACTACATCGCTGAGGCTCAAAACAAAGATTTCGCCACAGCGCTGGCCGACGCCAAAGCCGAATGGAACAGCTATCTCGCACGCATCGAGGCTAAAGGAGGATCCGAGGCCGACCTCACAAAATTCTACACCGGACTCTACCACGTAATGCTCGGACGCGGACTCGCAAGCGACATCAACGGCGCTTACCCACGCAACGACGGCTCTATCGGTCACATCCCCCTCGGCAACGACGGACACCCCATCCACAACCACTACAACTCCGACGCTGTCTGGGGCGCATACTGGAACCTCACAAATCTCTGGGCGCTCGCATATCCCGACTACTACGCCGACTTCATCTCAAGCCAGCTTCTCGTCTACGACGACGCCGGGTGGCTCGGCGACGGAATCGCCGCAAGCCGCTACGTATCAGGAGTAGGAACAAACATGATGGGAATCACATTCGCCGGAGCTTACAATAGCGGAATCCGCAATTTCGACGTCACCAAAGCCTATCAGGCAGCCCGCAAGAACGAACTCGTCAGCGACAACCGCATAGAAGGAGCCGGAAAAATGGACGTCAGCCAGTTCGTAGCCCGAGGATACGTACCCTTCAACGACACCGTCTTCTTCGGCACACATCCCGCAGGTTCTACATTCTCAGCATCACACACACTCGAGTACTCATTCAGCGCCTACGCACTATCCCAGTGGGCTAAAGCCCTCGGACACACAGCCGACCGGACCCTCGCTGCAGAACTCTCCCGAGGCTGGGAAAAAATATTCGACGACGACCTCAAGCTCATCCACCCACGCGACTGCGACGGAAAATTCCTCGACAACTTCGACCCCTCCGAATCGTGGCGCGGATTCCAGGAAGGAAACGCACTCCAGTACACATTCTTTGTCCCCCACAACCCCGCCGCGCTCATCGACCGCATAGGCCGCGATACCTTCAACACCCGCCTCGACGGAATCTTCACACAGGCTCGCACCACTATATTCGGCGGAGGTAAAGACCTCAACGCATTCTCAGGCCTCTCAAGCCCCTACAACCACGGCAACCAGCCGAGCCTCCACATTTCATGGCTCTTCAACTTCTCAGGCAAGCCTGCACTCACCCAGAAATGGACTCGACTCATCTGCGACGAATTCT
>CAYYQS010000136.1:0-5694 GCA_964472555.1 uncultured Bacteroides sp. | reverse complement strand
GTAAAAGTGCCTCACCCTTCTCAAACTGGAGGATTGAGTTTTGAAGACAAACTTCCTTCTTGGAAAGAAGCCTTTGGTGAATGCGAGCTAGGCGGAGAATAATAAAGCCCGTTCCCCCGTCATTGTGCGAAATTTTTGGATTGCTTCGCTATGCTCGCTAGTGACGGGTAAGGGAAAATGCTTATGTACCTGGATTGCTTCGGCAACAATGCCTCGCAATGACGGAACAAAAAGTACGACCCACTCCCTCGTCACCAGCGAGGAACACTTGGATTGCTTCACTTCGTTCGCAATGACGGAACAAAAAGTGCTTCCCACTCCCGTCACCAGCGAGGAGCACTTGGATTGCCTCACTTCGTTCGCAATAACGGAACAATTCCAACTCCCTCGTCATTGCGAGGAACGTAGTGACCCTCCAATGTGGGTTACACTTACTGGGGTCATGACCTCGGTGGACATCAGATTTCCGATGAAGCACTCGCCAACAACCCCGAGCTTATCCTCCGCTGGATTCAGTTCGGCGTCTTCACACCTATTTTCCGCACACACGCCACTAAAGACGGCCGCATAGAGCGCCGCATGTGGAAATTCGAGAACTTCCCCTCGATACTCAAAGTCATCCGCCTGCGCTACACTATCTTCCCTTACCTCTATACCATGGCGCGCCAGGCCTACGACACCGGTATCGGCCTCTGCCGCCCGCTCTACTACGAGTATCCCGACGCCGAGGAGGCTTACAAATATGAAGGCGAATATTTCTTCGGCGACGACATCCTTGTAGCTCCTATCACTGAGCCAGCAGGCGACGGAAAGATCACCTCAAAGAACATCTGGCTCCCCGAAGGTAACTGGTGGAGCGTATCGACCAACGAACTCGTCAAGGGTGGCCGAGAACTCACCATGGATTTCACCGCCGAGCAGATTCCCTACTTCTACCGTCAGGGAGCCCTCATCCCCCTCAACCCTCCCACGGTGATGAGTATGACAGAGCGTCCCTCTCAGATGATTCTCGACGTAGTGGCCGGAGCCAACGGCATAGCAACCCTCTATGAAGACCAAGGCGACAACAGCGACTACGCCACCGAATTCGCCACCACCACCTTCCGCCATATCTCGGCACGCCACACCGAAATCATCACCATAGAGCCCCGGCAGGGCAACGAAACCGGCCTCTCCAAAGGCCGTGCGTGGGCTATCAACCTACTCGGCTGCAACGCGCCCGAATCGGTGAAAATCAACGGCTTCGCTTGCGGACCCGACCGCTGGTCCTATGATGCCGCCACGCGCACCCTCACCGTCACCCTCCCCTACGCCGAATGCTCGCGTCAGATGACAGTGGCGATAAAGACTGCTAAATAAAGCCTGAATCAACAACTTCAGTTGGTTAATAACCACAGGCCCGGATTCTGAGAACTCAAAATCCGGGCCTGAAATATTTTTACCTATTGGTCAAGATTTATAGCCGGTATAATTATACGGGATATCTATTTTCCACCCCTTAGGGCGAACGGTAAAAGATCCAACTTTTTTGAGTAATTTTGCCAACGTGAAAAAGCAGCAGAAGATTATAGCAGATATCCGACGTAGAATCGGAAGAGAATTTGGTTTCCGCCAGAACTCTTATATCAATTTTAGGTCGGAGAGTGGCTATTTCTTCTGCATATATTTCCTCTCTGCTACAGTCCGGCTCACCGTAAAACCCATGTATGCCGATGATTTGTGGTGGGATATATGGGATGCTCAGGATAATAAAGAGCAACCCATTAGCCTTAGAGGAACCGGGGCATTCTCTCTCCCCGGTCAGATTTTGGCGACATATAATCTCCCTGAAGATTCTCCCGAGAAAGAACTTAGAGAAGCTTTGCAGCAGATATTCCAAAACGCATCCAGGGAAATCGCACAATTCTTATCCGCCAACCCTGACCCCGACAAATTCTTCCCGGATGAGACAAAAATGGACTGTGACCCCGACAGAATGCTCTACCTCATGGCACTCATCCGCAATGGTAGAGAAGGCGAAGTCCTTGATATTATCTCAGAAGCACGGCAACATAAACATAAGTGTATGTTCCGGAGTGGCAATAAAAAAGATAGTTATACATATATTGCCAATTGGTGCACAAAAGACACCAAATCAGGGAAAATACATCGGCGGCTTTTGGTATGGGAGCCAAGATTTACAAAAAATGAAAATACTCGGAAAGGATACAAAGGACGAACTATTGAGCACCGATATAAAGAACCTTGGTTAGTCAGAACGGCCATGTATTGGCTCCCTTGGGCTCTCATGTGTATACTGGGTGGAATAACATATTATTTCTGGAAAATCTATAAGATAACTCTTTACGACAATTCTTGGGTAATATGGTTGTTTAGCGGTACTCTATTGTTCGTGCTGATTGCCCCTCTATCTCTCCTCAAGAAGAAAAAGAAATGGAAAGATCTCGGAAAGCAGATCGTAAAATATGCTTTAATCGGATTCTGCCTCACCCCATTCTCCTCATTCCTCGCCATTGGACTCTTCAACAGCGTGAACTATTGCTTCGCCGAGAAAGAGTTGACTTTCGTCACGGCTATAGTTACCAATGACAAAGACATACACACATACGGCTATCGACACCGTTACTTAAATCGCTATATTACAAAAGTAGAGATTCCATCAGAAAATCGCGCCCTTAAAATTGATAATATATGGCTCATTGATGTTCCTGCACAAAGCGAAGTAACCCTAATCTATCGCAGGGGATTCTTAGGGGTTGATATTTTCGAAGACTTTGCATATCCACGTTTAGGAGCACGTTATGACGAGCTTTTAGGACGTTGATTCTAAATAATAAATAGGAAACCTTTAAAGGAAGTCCTTCTCAAGATCAAAGCTGCCAGATACGCAGACTCTTTATCTGTCAACATTAAATATCCTAAACGTAACACTCACAAATCTATCAGATTTACACAGCGAGGTGACGGAGAATAATTACACTTATCCTATAACCCTCTTTTGTATTCCAAGTTTTTTGATTAATTTTGTTTCTGGATTGGTTCTGACCCATCCTTACATTTTGGAAAAATAAGAAGCGTTATGCTTATCTTGAACTTGAAAACGTAGGAAATTTTCAACAGTACTCTAAGATGGCATTGCGGCTTCCCTCGCATAGCGTGGGCTGCTGTCAACCACCTCTGAGTACAATCGGTTTCCTACGACCTTCAAGTTTAGACGTGGCATAGTTGGCTCACGTTTCTTTAACCCCTAATCCGCTCCTCTCCGGGCCTCCGGGAGCACTCATCAGGAATATGAACCGTATTTTAATTCTCTCAATCTCTGCTATCATCGGCCTGCTTCTTCCCTCCTGCGCCGATCACGACGATCCCCAGCTTGCACCTATCGACACCTCTCTCGTGAAAATAAGCGCCACGGTCAAAGACGCCCCGAACACTGCGTGGCTCACGAGCTCCGAAGAAATGACTATCAGCGTCTCCAACATTGCCATGACCGCTCCCAAAGGTGTAGTGCTACGCAGCGTATCGCTCCTCGTCAACACCGGGACCGGACGATGGGTGGTCGACGATAAACCATTTTCAGGTGAGCCTATGGAATTCAAGGTCCCTCTTCTCGGTATGCACGGACGCATGAATTTCTCACTCCGAGGAAACATCATCAAGCAAGACTGCCGTGATGCTGAAGTGATCATCGCCGACAACATACAGAAAATCGTCTTCCCCGAATCACCTGAACTCGAGTGCAGCGCCCTACTTAAAATATCGGTAAAGGGTAAATCGACTTCCGGCGAAGAATATACCCACTCCTTCGAGGCAAACTCAATAGACCACTTCACCATTATCGTACCGCGCGACGAACTATATTGGCAACCGACCACAGGCACGGCACCCTCACTCGAACTAACATTAGAAGGCTCAGCCACGGCGTGGAGCCCCAACACCACCTTCGAGAGCGCTATCTCCGACATCGCCATAGGCCAATCTTCTGCCGGGACAAACATATATCACACAACCATAGCGAATACACCCGGCTCACTTAATGCGCTTATGCTCCGCCAATACGTCTTCGCATCCTATTTCGGCACGTGGGAAAACGTGACTATCACGCCCTATAAACTTACAAGCATCTTCAGCATCGTAGAATCGAAGGAGTAAAAGCGACCAGTCTAATGAAAAAATATCTCCCATATCTGCTGATATTCATTCTCAATCTTACTGCTACCTCATGTGAAGAAGAGAAAGATTTCGGATATCCCTCCGCCATTTCCTTATCAGGCGTCGGCGAAACCGTCAAGCTGGCGGGCAGCAAGAATTATCCTCCCATTATCGATTTCATAGAGATTCTTGACTACAACGGCGACGGCAACGCGGCTCATGCCAGCGAAGATGAAGGTAGCTTAACCGTCACCACACAGTGGCTGACAGTGGAATCTTCGCTTACCGAAAATAAAATCACACTCACCGCGGAGCCCAACGGAACTTCAAAGAAGCGCAAGCTATATCTCTATCTCCACTTCGCCAATTCACGACAGGAAATCACCGTGGCACAGTCAAAATAGTTGTTGCTATCTGACTCTCTGCTTGCTAATGTAACAAATGGCATGGTATCGCCAAACAATAATATCACAGCTGAAGAAATCGAAGCGCTATTCCTTGCCGAGCAGAACACGGAGCAGAGCAAGCACCTCATGCGCTTCTTCAAGACCGGCAAAGGACAGTACGGCGAATGCGACCGATTCCTCGGCCTGAAAGTGCCGCAGACACGGGCTATAGTAAAAGAAGCACGCCTGCTCGTCGACATGCCTCAGATCCGTCGGCTCCTCTATTCTCAATGGCATGAAGTGCGCCTGTGCGCCCTCTTGCTCCTTGTGGAAGAAATGAAAGCCAGCCTCCCCAAGAAAAAAGATACCGCCGCCATACTGCATTCGAAAGCCATGCGCCGCAAAGAGATCGCCGAATTCTATATAAGCCATGCCCGCCAGGCCAACAACTGGGACCTCGTCGACCTCTCCTGCCAATATATCTTAGGACCATACCTTCGCCTCTCCGCCCCGGATGAGATCACCCTGCTCAACCGCCTCGCCGGGAGCGATAGCCTCTGGGAACAACGAATCGCCATAGTCACCACACTCGACTTCATCCGCAACGGGATCTTCACTCCCACCCTTACCCTCTGCTCCACACTCATCGATCACCCACACGACCTCATCCATAAAGCGATCGGCTGGATGCTCCGCGAAATAGGAAAGAAAGACAAAGACCTGCTCTCCGACTACCTTGACCAAAACTATTACCGTCTCCCCCGCACCTCTCTCCGCTACGCCATAGAGCGCCTCCCCGAGCACGAGCGCCTCTACTGGCTCCGTCGGCAACACTAAGCCTAATCCCCTCTTGGGGTCTTCCCTTAGTCAGCAATTTTTTGCTAATTTTGCACCATGACCGCAAACACACTTATACCACTTGCCCCGGCGTCACAAGACAATGAGATAATTCTCTACCAACCCGACTCGACAACGAAGCTTGAAGTCAGGCTGGAGTGTGAGACTGTATGGCTCAACCGCCAACAAATTGCCACTCTCTTTGATCGAGATGTTAAGACAATTGGCAAACATATTGCCAATGCTTTGAATGAAGAACTTGAGGGAATTCCAACTGTCGCAAATTTTGCGACAGTTCAAATTGAGGGCAACCGTACAG
>CAYYQS010000135.1:0-5840 GCA_964472555.1 uncultured Bacteroides sp. | reverse complement strand
GCTTACCTAACCGATGTGATCTTCGATATCGAGCGTATCAATTTCTCCAGCGATATCAACGACGTGTGCGAGGTTGCCGATACGCTTCTTCTGGCCATGCCGTCGCCGTACTTCAAGGACCACGCCGACAAGATCAAAGTCGACATTTCCGGCAAAGCTATCGTTTCGGCGATCAAAGGCATAGTGCCGGGGACTAACGAACTCGTCACCGACTACATGGTGCGTACTTTCGGTGTCGCACCCGAAAAGACCCTCGTTATCTCAGGCCCCTGTCACGCCGAAGAGGTCGCTCTCGACCGCCCTTCATATCTCACTGTCGGCTGCTCCGACCTTGAGCGTGCCGAAGCCTTTACGGCATGTCTTGCTGGCAAACACTCTCAGGCTATCACTTCCACCGACGTCGACGGCATAGAGTATGCGGCAGTGCTGAAGAACGTCTACGCCATTGCCGCAGGTATCATCCACGGCATGAAGGTTGGCGATAACATGACCGCCATACTCGTTTCCAACGCTATACGAGAAATGGAGCGCTTCCTCGACGCCGTATCGCCCCGACCCCGCCAGATTTGCGATTCAGTATATCTCGGCGATCTCCTCGTTACGGCCTATTCGCGCTTCTCCCGTAATCATAACTTCGGCTCCATGATAGGCCGTGGCTACTCGGTGAAAGCCGCCAGAATGGAAATGGAGCAGACCGCCGAAGGATACTATGCCGCAAAATGTATCACCGAGATCAACGATACTTCCTACGGCGTGGAGATGCCCATTCTCAACGCAGTGTATAACGTTCTTTACAACGGGGTGTCCGCTCCCCGCGCCTTCACGGCGATAGCGCGGTCGCTCGACTGATGCGCAAACTCTTAGGTCTCAATCTCGATGAACTCGGCACCGTCGCTGCAAGCGTCGGTCTACGCTCTTTTGCCGCAAAGCAAATGGCGGCATGGCTCTACCGCCGTCGCGTGCGCTCTATCGACGAGATGACCGACCTCCCCAAGCACGCCCGGGCTGCTCTCGCAGAGGCGGGGTGGGTCGTTGGGCGCGAAGAGCCTCTTGCAGAAGCACGTAGCACCGACGGAACGGCCAAATACCTTTTCAAAGGCGTCGGAGGCCGCGATGTCGAGGCTGTATATATCCCCGATCGCGACCGAGCCACTCTCTGTGTATCATCGCAGGCAGGGTGCCGCATGGGTTGCCGCTTCTGCATGACAGGTCAAGGCGGTTGGCAAGGGAATCTCGATGCAGGAGCGATCATCAACCAGGTACTCTCAATTCCTGAGAGCGAGTCGCTTACCAACATTGTATTCATGGGAATGGGCGAACCGGCTGACAATATCGACGCCGTGCTACGCGCCATTGAAATCCTCACCGCACCCTGGGGGCTCGCATGGAGTCCGCGCCGCATCACAGTCTCCACCATTGGCAAGCTCGACGGCCTGCGCCGATTCCTCCGCGAAACACAGGTACACATCGCGCTGAGTCTTCATTCGCCCTTTGCTTCGGAGCGCGGCAGCATTATGCCTGTAGAGAGAGCGTTCTCCACCCGCGATGTCCTGGCCGAGCTCAAAGGCCATGATTTTGCTCACCAGCGCCGACTCTCCATGGAGTACACCATGTTTGCTGGCTTGAACGATGACCTCCGGCATGCCGACGCCCTTGCCCGATTGCTCAAAGGCACCGATGCGCGGGTCAACCTTATCCGCTTCCACAAGACACCCGGCTTCGAGGGCGCTCCCTCCGACCGGGCGACTATGGAGCGCTTCCGCGACAGGCTCAACGAACTCGGTGTCACAGCCACTATCCGTGCCTCCCGCGGCGAAGATATAATGGCGGCTTGCGGAATGCTCGCGGGTAAAGCTAAATCCACTAAAACTGAAAGTGATGAGTAATAATAAGATACGTGTGGGAATCACCCACGGCGACACAAACGGTATAGGCTATGAAGTAATTCTCAAACTTCTCGAGGATCAACGTCTTGCCGACCTCTGTACCATAACAGTCTATGGCTCGGCCAAAGCTGCTTCTTTCTACCGCAAGGCAATGGAACTGCCCCAGATTCAGCTTAATAAGGTAGATAGTGCTTCTCAGGCGCGCGACGGTGTGTTCAACATCGTCAACGTCGTCGGTGAGGACCTAAAAATTGACCCCGGAATGGAATCGGAGGCTGCAGGAGCCGCTGCACTGGCAGCTCTCGATGCTGCTTGCGCTGACCTTAAGGAAGGTGCGATCGACGTGCTGGTGACAGCTCCTATCAACAAGCATTCAATCCAGTCCTCTTCGTTCTCATTCCCGGGCCACACCGAATATCTCGAAGCTTCTTTCTCAACTCCGGAAGAGCCTCATAAAGCCCTGATGATACTCTGTGCCGACAGTCTGAGAGTAGCTCTCGTCACCGCTCATCTACCTCTTACAAAAGTGGCCGAGACTATTACTAAAGAGCTCGTGCTCGATAAGATAATGCAGTTCAACAGCTCGCTCAAGCGCGATTTCGGCATCCATGCACCACGCATCGCCGTTCTCTCCCTCAACCCTCACGCAGGCGAGAACGGCCTGCTCGGCTCTGAAGAAGGCGAGATCATAACCCCGGCGATAGCTGAAGCACGTGCTGCCAGAGTTATGGCTTTCGGACCGTATCCTGCCGACGGATTCTTCGGGAGCGGTCATTTTGCCGCATTCGACGGTGTTCTCGCCATGTACCATGATCAGGGTCTCACACCCTTCAAGACTATTGCAATGGATTCAGGCGTGAATTTCACCGCAGGACTTCCCTACGTACGCACCTCACCCGACCACGGGACCGGCTACGATATCGCGGGCAAAGGTGTGGCGTCGCCCGACTCACTGCGCAACGCTCTCTACGCTGCAATAGATATCTTCCGCAACCGTGAGCGCCACGACGATGCCTACCGTTCGCCACTCGCACCACAGCAGAATGTGAAATAATTCAATACCAGTATAGATGACCGATAACCACGAAGAACTACCCACACCCGACGACGATCTTTTCGACATCGCCGACGACCGGGTGGAAGGCACCGCCGAATATACCGAAGACGACGTGCAGACACTCGACTGGAAAGAACACATCCAGTTGCGCCCCGGTATGTACATCGGTGGCCCGGGCGACGGCACTAAGGCCGAAGACGGCCTGTATGTGCTACTGAAAGAAGTCCTCGACAACTCTATCGACGAGTACATGATGGGCTTCGGAAAGCAGATTATCGTCGACGTAGATGCCAAATCCGTTGCCGTGCGCGACTTCGGCCGAGGTATCCCCCTGGGTGCGCTCGTCGACGTGGTGTCGAAAATCAATACCGGTGCAAAATACCGCTCCAACGCTTTTAAGAAAGTGGTGGGTCTCAACGGTGTGGGTGTCAAGGCTGTCAATGCACTCTCCACATCTTTCGAAGTTATCGCTTTCCGCGACGGCAAGAAGAAGCGTGCACTCTTCAATATGGGTAACCTCGTCGAAGAAAGCGAGATAGAAGATACCGACGAACCAAACGGTACCCTCGTCCGCTTCACACCTTCCGACACCATTTTCCACAACTACGAGTACCGCCCCGAGTTCATCGAACCGCTCGTACGCAACTACACCTACCTCAACACCGGCCTTGCCATTATCTACAACGGTAAGCGCTACATCTCCCGCCACGGCCTCCTTGACCTCCTCGAAGCCAATATGACGCAGGAGAAGCCACTCTATCCTATTATCCACCTAAAAGGTCAGGATATCGAAGTGGCGCTCACGCACGTCAATCAGTACGGCGACGAGTATTATTCTTTTGTCAACAGCCAGCACACGTCGCAGGGTGGCACACACCTCTCCGCCTTCAAAGAGGCTGTATCGAAGACCCTCAAGGAATATTTCGGGAAGAACCTTGACCCCGCTGATATACGCAACGGCATGGTGGCGGCTATAGCACTGAAGGTTGAAGACCCCGAATTCCAGTCGCAGACAAAGACGCGTCTCGACTCCCGCGACATGGGTGCCGACGGCCCGAGCGTGGCTAAATTCGTGGGCGACTTTATCCGCAAGGAACTCGACAACTATCTCCACCGACACCTCGAGGACGCCGACATAATGCTCAAGAAGATTCAGGACAGCGAGCGCGACCGAAAGGCAATGGCCGGAGTGCAGAAGAAAGCACGCGAGACCGCCAAGAAAGTCAGTCTCTACAACCGCAAGCTCAACGATTGCCGCATTCACCTGAGCGATGCCCGCGGAAGTCAGGAGAAGAAAGATGCTTCCTCCATTTTCATCACCGAGGGCGACTCCGCAGGCGGTTCGATCGAGAAAGTGCGCGACGTGGAATCGCAGGCAGTTTTCAAGCTGCGCGGTAAGCCTCTCAACACCTACGGCGCAACCAAGAAGGAACTGTACACCAACGAGGAATTCGCCCTCCTTCAGGCCGCTCTCAACATCGAAGACGGCATCGAAGGGCTGCGATACAACAAGGTGATCATCGCCACCGATGCCGATGTCGACGGCATGCACATTCGCCTGCTCATGCTCACCTTCTTCCTCCAGTATTTCCCCGATCTAATCAAGAAAGGACACGTCTACGTGCTTCAGACACCGCTCTTCCGCGTGCGTAACAAAAAGACTGCCAAGCGTAACGCCCGCGCAAGAAAGGGCGAGAACGCCGACGACACCGTCTACTGCTACACCGATCAGGAGCGTATCGCCGCCATTGAGCGTTTCGGAGAGAATGCCGAGATAACCCGATTCAAAGGTCTCGGCGAGATTTCTCCGGATGAGTTCCGCGGCTTCATCGGTCCAGAGATGCGCCTCGACCGCGTTTCGCTCCGCAAGGAAGACGGCGTGGCCGAAGTTCTCGAGTTCTACATGGGTAAGAATACCATGGAGCGCCAGAATTTCATCATCGACAACCTCGTAATAGAAGATGACTCCAACATCGACCGCTGACGCAGCCCGCGTGGCTCTCTTCCCGGGATCATTCCGCCCTTTCACGGCCGGACATGCCGACATTGTGGCGCGCGGACTGGTGCTCTTCGACCGGATTATAATAGGTGTGGGTGTCAACGCCGCCAAGACTCCGGCCGACACTCAGGAATTGCTCGCGCCCATAGTAGCGCTCTACGCATCAGAGCCGAGGGTTGAAGTGCGGGCATATTCGTGCCTCACCGTCGACTTCGCCGCGCAGTGCGGGGCACATTTTCTACTCCGCGGAGTGCGCAATGTGAGAGATTTCGAGTACGAGCGTGATCTCGCCGACGTAAACCGCCAACTTTCGGGCATCGAATCCGTTATATTATTCAGTAGTCCGGCTCTCGCTGCTGTATCTTCATCGGTGGTCCGTGAGCTTCAGAGCTACGGTCACGATGTTACACCCTTCCTTCCCTGAAGGAGATATCCACGGTTCAACAATGAAAAAGAATTTACTCTATATTCCTCTGCTTCTTTTCGCATTTACGGTATCAGCAGCTAAGAATTATTCCGGCATCAGCCCCGGAATGAAACTCGATGCCACGCGCCAGATCATCGAACAATACTACGTGGAGGATGTCGACGGTGATACGATCGTTACTGAGGCTATCAAGGCTATGCTCAAGACCCTTGACCCACACTCGGCTTATACTACACCCGATGAGACCAAGGAATTTACAGAGCCTCTTCAGGGCAAATTCAGCGGAATCGGCATTCAGTTCAATATGTTGCGTGATACTGTGTATGTCATTCAGACTATTGCCGGAGGTCCTTCGGAGCGCGTCGGTATAATAGCGGGCGACCGTATTATCTCGGCTAACGATTCCGTGATAGCCGGGCGCAATATGAAGAATACGGATGTGATGAAGCACCTGCGCGGCCCCAAGGAATC
>CAYYQS010000134.1:0-5876 GCA_964472555.1 uncultured Bacteroides sp. | reverse complement strand
CGATGAAGCCGCCGAGCGAAGCGAACGACTTGGAGAATGTGCCCATGATGAGGTCGACATCCTTTGATACTCCGAAGTGGTCGCAGACACCTCGACCGCCTTTGCCGAACACACCGATTGCGTGAGCTTCGTCGACCATAACGGCGGCATTATACTGCTTTGCGAGTTCAGTGATACGGGGTAGGTTGGCTACGTCGCCTTCCATGGAGAATACACCGTCGGTGACGATGAGTTTCACTTTATCGGGCTCGCACTTGCGGAGCTGCTCTTCGAGCGACTCCATATCGTTGTGCTTATATTTGAGCGATTTGCTGAAAGAGAGTCGACGTCCTTCGATGATCGAAGCGTGATCCTGCTCGTCCCAGAGGATATAATCCTCGCGGCCGGTGAGAGTCGAAACGACACCGAGGTTTACACCGAAGCCTGTCGAGTAGATCATCACATCTTCCTTGCCGATATATTCTGCCAGACGACGTTCGAGCTTCTTGTGAAGGTCGAGTGTACCGTTGAGGAATGGCGAACCGGCACATCCTGTACCGTATTTTTTAGTAGCCTCGATAGCGGCTTCCTTGATTCGTGGGTCGTTGACAAGTCCGGTGTAGCAATTAGAGCCGAACATAAGCACTCGGCGACCATCTATAGTCACCTCAGGGTCCTGCTCCGACGAAATTGCCCGGAAGTAGGGGTATACGCCAGCCGCCTTAGCTTCCTGCGGAGCAGTATACTTCGAAAGTTTGCTTTGTAGAAGTTTCATAATACACGGATAATGATCGGTAGCAGCCGGTCTTAGATATTGACTGCAGCCAAGTCAGGGTGCAAAGTTAGTAAAAAAATCCCGAACAGCATTCACGCGCGCGGACAAATTAACTTGTGAAAATTCTTTAATAAAATTTTTGGATATTTCTCCGAAATCATATAACTTTGCGAATGAATTGCTTTTTTGTCTGGCCTCCGGTTGGAGTTCAGCTTAACAGATAACTATGAAGAAACGACTGATAAAGGCTCTTGCCAACTCGCGACTGATACAAAACTTTGTGGACAAACCTTCACCACGCTGGATGGTTTTTCTTGCCGATCTGATCCTTATAGCTTTCAGTTGTACTGTGACTCTTGCTTTCGGCAACCACGACGGTTTCGGACCCGGTATTCTTGGAACTGCCTGGGCCCGTGCGGTGCTTGAATTCCTGACTTATGCGGTTCTTGCGTTCGTTCTTCGCACGAGCCACTACATAATCCGCCTGTCGGTGATCGAGGATACTTACCGGCTCGTTCTTCTTGTGGGCTCGGCTACGCTGACGCTCTCGCTGGTATCGCTGGGCACTTATCTGATCTACGGTCAATTCTATTTCGGATTATGGAACATCTTCGTAATCGCGGTGATGACATTCTCGCTGATGCTTCTGATGCGTCTGGCTATCAAGTATCTCTATATCACTGTAGCAGACGTCGCCAAACACAAACAGAGGGTGATCGTTCTTGGTTCGGCAATCAACTCATTCTTCCTTGCATCGGCACTGAAGAGTGAATTTGAGGGCGGTTTCGATCCTGTTGCCCTGCTCAGCCTCAATCCTCGTACGATCGATTCGACTGTGAACGGCATCCCTGTAGTTCCTTTTGATCCTGAACGTGTTGCCGAAACTTTTGAGTTCTTCAAATGCGATACACTCCTCTTCCTCTCCACTCAGCTCGAACTTATGCGCAGCGGCACCGCTGACATTTTCCTCAAGAATCACATCCGCCTGCTGATGCTCAATCAGGTTGAGGAGTTCGACATGAACAGCAAGCAGATGCCGAATCTGTCGACTCACGTGAAGAATATCCGCATCGAAGACCTTCTTGGCCGCGAGCCTATCCGCACCGAAAATCCTGCTATCCGCAGCGTGATCCGCGATCAGGCAGTGATGATTTCGGGAGCCGCAGGCTCTATCGGCAGCGAGATAGTACGTCAGGTGGCAAGCCTCGGTGCCCGCGACATCGTTCTTCTCGACCAGGCCGAAACGCCCATGCATGAGATGCAGCTTGAAATGGAAGCTAAGTTCCCCGATATCAAGATACACCTTTTTATATGCGACGTGAGCAATCGCGAACGCATGGAACACGCCTTCCAGAAATATCACCCTCGCTATGTGTTCCACGCCGCCGCATACAAACATGTGCCGATGATGGAGCGCAATCCGCCCGAAGCGATTCTCACCAATGTGTTCGGCACCAAGAATATGGCCGATCTCTCGGTGAAATACGGCGTGGAGAAGTTCGTGATGATTTCTACCGACAAGGCTGTGAACCCCACAAATGTGATGGGCGCCAGCAAGCGTATCGCCGAAATCTACGTGCAGAGCCTTTTCTATCATCTTCGCAAGCAGAGCGACCGCACGAGCACACGCTTCATCACCACCCGTTTCGGCAATGTGCTGGGTTCGAACGGCTCGGTAATTCCCCTATTCCGCAAGCAGATAGAGCAAGGAGGCCCCGTGACTATCACTCACCGCGATATTATCCGCTACTTCATGACGATCCCCGAAGCCTGCTCGCTTGTGCTTGAGGCAGGCGTGATGGGAAATGGCGGCGAGATTTTCGTGTTCGACATGGGTGAACCGGTTAAGATTTGGGATCTTGCTGTAAGAATGATCTCTCTATCCGGCCTGAAACCCAACGAAGACATCGAAATCATCGAGACAGGTCTGCGCCCCGGAGAAAAACTCTACGAGGAACTCCTCAACGAAAAAGAGCATACGATTGCAACTCACCACAAAAAAATTATGATTGCGCGCGTACGCACATACGATTTCAACGACGTATCGCGCCACATCGAGCGCCTGCAGGAGGCTGTGAAAAAAGGCGCAAGTCACGATATAGTGGCAGAGATGAAGCACATTGTGCCTGAGTTCAAGTCGAATAATTCTATCTGGCAGCAGGTTGACGTCGAGATAAAGGAGTCGCACAATGAGGCGGAAGACATGCACGAAATCGACGTAACGGCACTCTGATAATACTATAGAAACCAAGAATATATGAAGAAAATCATAACGCTCGTAGTTGCAGCATTTTTTGCAGCGACATTCTCGGCAAGCGCGTTCGATCCGAAAGACCTGTTGAACGGACTTAAAGGAGGATCCTCTGAATCTACAGAAGAAACAACCGACGGAAAGTCAGGTTCCGGCCTCCTCGATGCCCTCGGTGGGTTTGTAAACAATGTGACCGCCAACAGCAAATTTACCGTAGAAGACCTCATCGGCACATGGTCGTACACATCTCCCGCCGTCTCGTTCAAAAGCGAAAACGCGCTGAAGAATATCGGAGGCGCAGGCGCTGCCACGGCCGTAGAGAATAAACTCGAGCCTTACTATACCAAGCTTGGCTTCAACAAAACAACTCTGACAGTTGCCGAAGATCACACTTTTACACTGAAAATGGGTGTGCTGACCCTCAAGGGTACTGTTGAAAAAGAAAGCAAGGAAAGCGAACTGGTGTTCAACTTCAATGCTTTCGGCAAGATTTCACTCGGAAAGGTCAACGCGCACGCCACCAAGTCGGGCAATACCCTGAATCTCACTTTCGATGCAACTCGCATGGTGCAGATCCTGACAAAGGTATCGAGTGTGCTCAACTCCACGGCTGTCAATACTCTTGCATCGCTTCTCAATTCCTACGACGGTATCTATATGGGCTTTAAGCTCAAGAAGGATAGCAAGTAAAACTATCACTCCACAAAATATATCAAGGGTCACGGCAATTATACCGTGACCCCTGACATTTATATAAACGAGTTATTTATTGCTGAAAAACTTCAGGAGCATTGCCACTATAAAAAGGGCTGCTGCGGTGAAGAATGCGGCTCCGAGGAGCGAGAGGAGGAAGAGCTGAGTCGGAGTATCGCCAAGGAAATTGATAGAAAGATATCCGCCTATGAGTGCGGCTACCACCCCAATGGTGATGTTGAAGAGTGCGGTACCACGCCCTGTGTAGCGGCTGTACCAAAGGCCTCCGAGAACTCCGATCAAAGCCCATACGAGCCAGATGAGCCAACCGGCCGAGCCTGCTGAAATATTTATCATACTGTCCATATCTATACAACGGGAGCCGTGGTGGCATTTAAAATATAAGGAGCAAGGAAAGCAGCGACATCGGTGTCACCCGTAAGGTCGGCAAAAGTGAGCCAGAGGATGAGGAGAATTATGAGGAAGATAGCACCGATTGCTACCCATACACTTGTGCGATTGCGTTTGCGAGCTTCTTTATTTGACATAGTGGTGAATTTTTATGGTTGAAACGTTTTAGTTAATTCTTGCTTTGATATAAAAACGCCGGGCGTGGCCGCTTTGTTCAAAAATAATCGTTAACTTTGCATCAGATAAACCTAACCCAACCGAAAGACCATGTCTCTTTTTGAACATCTTACGCAGAAAGCCCGCAAGCACCGCCAGCGCATTGTGCTTCCCGAGGGCCTCGAACCGCGTACGCTGACCGCCGCCGACCGCATCATAGCCGACGGCCTCGCCGAAATAATCCTCATCGGCAATCCTGCTGATATCAACAAGCTCGCCTCTGAGCTCAAACTCACCCATATCGACGAAGCCACAATCGTAGACCCCGCCGACGAATCTGTCATCGACCGCTATGCGCCACTCTTCTATGAGCTGCGTAAGAGCAAAGGTATCACCATGGAGGAGGCACGCCTCACAACAGCCAATCCTCTATATTTAGGATGCCTTATGGTAAAGGCCGGAGACGCCGACGGCCAGGTTGCAGGAGCGATGAATACAACAGGCAATGTGCTTCGCGCGGCATTCCAGGTAATCAAGACTCTGCCGGGAATCAGCGTGGTATCCGGTGCTTTCGTGATGCTTCTTCCCAAGGGCTCGAAGTTCGGCACCGACGGCGTGCTCATCTTCGCCGACTGTGCCGTTGTGCCCGATCCGACAGCTCCGGAACTTGCTCAGATAGCCGTTTCGGCCGCCCGTACGGCCCGCGATATCGCAGGGATAGAGCCCCGTGTGGCAATACTTTCGTTCTCCACCAAGGGCTCAGCCAAGAGTCCTGCTGTCGACAAAGTGATAGACGCAACACGGATTGCTCACGAAATGGCACCCGAGCTTATCCTCGACGGCGAACTTCAGGCTGATGCAGCAATAGTTCCTTCTGTAGCTTCGTCGAAGGCACCGAACAGCCCTCTGAGCGGCCGTGCAAATGTGCTCGTATTCCCCTCGCTCGAAGTAGGCAACATTGCCTATAAGCTCGTGCAGCGTCTTGGCGGCGTAGAAGCCGTAGGCCCTGTGCTCCAAGGCCTTGCAGCTCCTGTCAACGACCTCTCCCGCGGCTGTTTCCCCGAAGACATCTACAAGACAATCATCATCACCTGTAATCAGGCCATTGGCCTCAAAGGACTCTGAGAAATGAAGATACTCGTTCTTAACTCGGGCAGCAGCTCGGTAAAATACAAGCTCATCGACACCGAAGGTGCCGAAGCAAAAACTCTGGCAGAAGGCGGAGTGGAAAAAATCGGTCTCCCCGGCGGATTTCTCAAATTCAAACGCCAGGACGGCTCCAAGGAAACGGTAGAGCTCGGTCTTATCGACCATAACGCAGCAATCAAGGCTATCCTCGCCAACCTCACCGATGAAAAGGAAGGATGCATCGACAGCTACGACTGCATCGATGCCGTGGGGCACCGCCTTGTTCACGGTGGCGAAAAATTCAGCGAGAGCGTGCTCATCAACGACGACGTAAAAGAAAAAGTTCGCGAATGCTACGACCTCGCGCCGCTGCACAATCCTGCCAACATGACAGGCGTCGAGGCTATCACGGCCATTATGCCCGATGTACCTCAGGTCGGAGTATTCGACACGGCGTTCCACCAGACCATGCCCGCCAAGGCC
>CAYYQS010000133.1:0-5913 GCA_964472555.1 uncultured Bacteroides sp. | reverse complement strand
AGGCCTCCGAGACGATACTGGTCTTCGACAACCTTACCGTTTTCCTTGCGGAGCCGCGTATTAAGGCCGTAAGAGATAGGTGTGAGATCGTTGGGCTTCTTGATAGATTCGAAGTAAGCTTCGACCTCTTTCTGTGTCAGGCCTTTCTCGTACATGTTGTTGGCACTGGTGGCGATAAGGTCGGCTCCTTCAGCCTGATTGACGCGCTTAGCTTCAAGAGCAGGGTTGAAGATGATCTCCACAAGTTCTGCAGTATTATCAGGAGCTGTACCTTCGGGGAGAGCCATGATACGCTCTTCGAGGAATGCACGGGAGAAGCCCGGCACGAATTTGTCGGTGCTGTAGTGGTGGTGAATGCCGTTGCCGAACCACACCTGCTTTACATAGGTTTCGAAAGCTTTGAAATCTTCGCTATTCCGGTCGCCGTCGTAGTTTGTATATAAAGTCTCGAGCAGGTCGCGCATATCGAGATTAGCGGCATTGTTCTGATCCCACAGAATATCGCGGCCCCATAGGGCAGCCTCAGTGAGATAGTAGACGAGAATCTTCTGATTGAGTGTAAGACTGTCGAAATCAGGTACTTTATAGCGAAGTACCTCGATATCGGCAAAGCGATCGACATGGTAGTCGAATTCGGCATCGGGCGCGGCCTTCTGTGCTGTCCTTGAGCAAGAAGGAGCCATCAACATTGTAGCCATTGCAGCTGCGATAATGAGTTTTTTCATTTTATATGGTTGAAATAAATTTCGATGTGCAAAGATAATGTTTTTGAGCCAAACAGACAAAAGCATGCTCCTCTACCCTATTTCTGCAACAAATGAGAAATAACTGCCGGGTTGTGCAAGGTCGATCGAACCCGAGGAAATACGCCCGTCTTCCACAGCTACATCAATAAATCCGGAGGGAGATGCAGCGCCTGCGGTCCTTACAGAGAATTCACCGCGCTTTCCCGGGACAACAAACCGATCATAAAATCTGTGGCAGAGATGCCCCATTGTCATTCGGAAGTTAATCTCGACAACCGGTACAAAAGAATAGTCTTGCCCTTGAACGGACATCATATCTACGCCTAACGGTCCGGAATACGATGCTGCCACCTCCTCAAGAATAGGGATCAGAGCCTCCCTTACCTTATCGAGCTGTCCAGCAGGAAGATTTGTTGAAATCAGCTTGTGAAGGTCATCAGGCGAAGCGAGGACATTGCCCGTGTAAGACCCAAGGCGCTCGGTGTTGAAGAGCGAATAGCCGTCGAAAGTGCACTTACCGTCCTTGATCGTATAAAGAAGTGCGAAATCTACCGTCTTGGCATATCGTGGTTCAGCCATGACAGATCCCTGTCGCCGGATCATTCCCTCTATCATCGGCCGCTGACGGTCTATCATAGAAGAATCAACTGCAACAAGGCCGCGTCCTGAAGATGACCATGGGAGCTTGAGAATCGTTCCTTCGGGATGTGAGCCGACGAAATGCGATATGGCCTCGAATGAGTTTAATTCCTCAGCCGGAGGAGCTACAGGAAATGAAAGCGACGCCGCAAGCATACTTGCTACACGTGCAGCCGTACGACGGTGCGATAGATCACGCAAATACTCAAGATATTCGTCGGAGGGAAGGGATGACAAGGGAAAGCCGATATCGACGAAAGACTGGCGCGCCGCTTTCGACCAACCCCAAGGAGCAGGGATCGTTTCGGCGGTATTGTAGTCGAAAGGCGTTGCCGTTGACCCGAAAAGTGAGTTTATCTTTCTGAACCACTCTGCATTCACGCCTGTAGCAAGGAAACAGTCCGTAGGGTCGGCAAACCACATCGGAAGAGTCTGACCCGAGACCCTTAGGCGTGTGGCATTATCAGGAGCGGTATAGCGAGGACGGTCGGAAGCGAGGGCGAGATCGTTTTCCGGGTAGAAAAAATGGAGAAAGCGCTTCATCAGAAAACGATGCCGAGGCGCAAGGTAGCGAAATGCAAGTCTTTGAATTCGTGTGTCATCTCAGTGCCTACCACTTTGCGCCGCTGCAGGAAGGTGTAGGCAAGTATAAGGTGAGAAGAGAACTTACGACCGGTGGCAAGTTTTACACCCACTCCGGTCGAGGCAAAGACACCTGTCTGCTGGTGATTGTGCTCAAGATAATTGAGGGAGGCACCACCTTTAACTTCCCAAAACATCCGCGATTCCTTCTCCCTGAAATTAGTGCGGAGAAGAACGTAGAGGGGGAAAGAACGGCAGGAATTCGATACGTAGATGTTAGCTTGAGCTCCTACGCCAAGGAATTTAATCCAGCTTCGACGGATACCGAACACAAGGTCGAAGTCGATAGAACTCATATCGTTTCCGCTCATGTCGATCGATGCTCCAAAATCGCCGCCCCAGGTAAAATCAGGTTTGAATCTCTCTTTGAAAGAAATAGAATTTCCGGAGTTCTGCCTGTTTTTCTTCTTCGACTCAGCGAGATAGCCCTCGGAATCCTCGAAGAGACGGTTTAATGCAATCGAATCGACACCGTCGTAAGTGGTAGTAACACTGTAAGTTCGAAGCGGCACAACCTTATCACCCGACTTGATAGATACCGTAATGGTAGTCTCATAAGTGACACTGTCGGTGGGAGCGGGTGCTTCGGGAGCACTCTGAGCTTTAAGTGCCAGTCCTGAGAAAAGTAGTGCAGAAAGGAGCAGTCGTCGTATCATAGCGCGTCGGTGTGAGGTTTCTCAAAAACTATCGACGCCCAGTTGTCGAGGCTTGATATCTTCCTGTAAACCAGACCTGCAGCCGTGGCAGCTTCTTTAACAATTGGAGCATCCTCGGTGTAGAAACCACTCACCGCTATTATTGCTCCCGGCTTCATGGCACGGGCATAAAGAGCGATGTCGGCTGTGATGATATTGCGGTTTATATTGGCAAGGAACAAGTCTGCAAAATCAGAATAATGCTCCAGCGCCGAAGCGTCGCCGTCGATAATAGTAAGCGCTGTACCTTCGGGAAGATTCAGTTTCACATTATCCCGGGCATTTGCTGCCGCGAAGGGATCAATCTCGATTCCCAGGGCCTCCGCAGCCCCGGCCATAATAGCCAAAATGGCCAGAATACCTGTACCGGTGCCCATGTCGATGACACGGCTTCCTGGAGTCACATATTCGAGCACGGCCTGCATCATCAGAGTAGTGGTAGCGTGGTGTCCGGTGCCGAACGCCATGCGTGGGTCGATGACGATATCATATTGAGCTTCGGGCACGTCGGTGTGGAAGCTGCTGTGCACGGCTACTTTCCCAGCCACGACTATGGGCTTGAAGTAGTTTCGCTCCCACTCGCTGTTCCAGTCGCGACCTTCAACAAATTCTTCTGTAAAAGAGATGCAAGCCTCCATCGGGAGCGATTGCGTAGCTGCTTCGGTAGTCTCCCGGGAATAAACGGGCGCCTGCACGTAGGCAACGACTGAAGAGCCGTCGTCGGCGGGCTCGAAAGACTCATATCCGGCTTCTGCCAAAGCATCGGCAAGAAGATCGCAGGCATCGGTAGACGTCGGTGTGACAGAAAAAGTCACTTTATAATAATCGTTCATCGCTGAAGCGTGTTTTTACTAATTAATGCACAAAGTTAAGCATTTTTGCCCGAGCTAAGAAAAAAATTCGTAAATTTGCGAGCATAAAACGCGCAAGCCAAAAATGTCACAGCCCGTCGCACCCGTCACGAACACGTCGCAGGTACTCAGAGAGTATTTGCGCAGCCACGGCAGGCGTTGTACTCCCGAGCGCTTCATGATTCTCGATGCCGCCGAGCGGATGCATAAGCACTTTACGGCCGAAAGCCTGTGTGCGGAACTGAACGACGAAGGGCGCCGCGTAGCAACAGCGACGGTTTACAGCACACTTCAAATCCTTGTAGACTGCGGGCTGGTAAAGCGCCTAAGAATCGACGACGGTCAGGCTACATACTACGAGGCCGACCCCGGAAATCACTTACATTTGATTTGCAATACATGCGGTAAGATCAAGGATGTGCGGGACAGCCTTCTCGACGATCTTATACGCTCGCGTCGGTTTGCAGCGTTCTCTCCGTCAACCTTTTCACTTTCCGTCTACGGCACATGCTCGGCTTGCCAGCGCAAAATCCGCAGAGCCGGAAAAAACCAAACGAAACAGAGTAAAAACTCAATATCCAAAACACGACAATGAAAGCCGATATTCTTTTAGGGCTCCAATGGGGCGACGAAGGCAAGGGAAAAATAGTTGATGTCCTTGCCCCGGATTACGATATAGTAGCACGTTTTCAGGGTGGACCAAATGCAGGTCACACACTTGAGTTTGACGGCCACAAGCATGTACTCCGCTCTATACCCTCAGGTGTTTTCGCCAAAGGATCGGTTACTAATATAATAGGTAACGGTGTGGTACTCGACCCGGTACTTTTCCGCAAAGAGGCTGCCGAACTTGAGGCCGACGGCGTAGATCTTCACTCCATTCTGAAGATTGCCAAGAAAGCTCACCTGATCCTTCCTACCCACCGACTGCTCGACGCCGCCGGAGAAGCCGCTATGGGTTCGGGGAAAATAGGTACAACAGGCAAAGGTATCGGCCCGACTTACACCGATAAAATTTCACGTCATGGAGTTCGCGTCGGCGATATTCTTGCCGACAACTTCGAGGAAATCTATCACGCCACCCGCGACTCGCACCTCCGCACGCTTGCCAGTCTCGGCGCAGAGGTAGACCGTGCAAGTTTCGAAGCCGCCGAGGCCGAATGGCTCGACGCTCTCGAGTATCTCCGCTCTTTCGATCTTACTGATACCGAACATTTCGTAAACCGTGCCCTCGACGACGATCTGAGCATCCTCTGCGAAGGTGCACAGGGCACCATGCTCGACATCGATTTCGGCTCATATCCTTTCGTTACCTCAAGCAATACTGTGGCAGCCGGTGCCTGCACAGGTCTTGGCCTCGCTCCCAGCCGCATAGGGCGTGTCTACGGCATCTTCAAGGCCTATTGCACGCGAGTAGGCAGCGGACCGTTCCCCAGCGAACTTTTCGACGCCACCGGTGCCGAAATCCGCTCGATCGGGCACGAATACGGAGCTGTGACAGGCCGTGAGCGCCGGTGTGGTTGGCTCGATCTCGTGGCGCTCCGCTATGCCGTGATGATCAACGGAGCCACACATCTTATTATGATGAAGAGCGACGTGCTCGATACTTTCGATGAGATAAAAGTTTGCACGGATTACCGCCTGCCCGACGGTACGGTAACGAGCGATTTCCCCTTCTGTGTAGGACGCAATGCTGCCGGAGTGGCCGATGTCGAACCGATCTACGAAACACTCCCCGGATGGCTTACCGACATTTCGGCCGCCCGCCGCGAGGATGAACTGCCACAGAAATTCCGCGACTACATTGCCTATATCGAAGAAAAAGTGGGAGTGCCTGTGGCAATCATTTCCGTAGGGCCTGACCGCGAGGAGACTATCATCCGCAAAGTAGACTGAACGAATCCATAAAGACACTAAACACTACATACCCTTAAATCGAAACCATGGCCAAAGTAAAACCTTTCAAGGGCATACGCCCTCCACGCGAACTGGTGACGGAAGTTGCCTCGCGCCCCTACGATGTGCTCAACAGTGAGGAAGCCCGGAGCGAAGCCGAAGGAAATCCCCGCTCGCTCTATCATATCATCAAACCCGAGATAGACTTTGCTCCCGGCACCGACGAGCATTCCCCCGAAGTCTATGACAAGGCGGTTGAGAATTTCGCCGCTTTCCGCGACAACGGGTGGCTCGTGCAGGACAATAAGGAGCACTATTATATCTATGCCCAGACTATGGACGGGCGCACTCAGTACGGAATAGTTGTGGCAGCCAACGTGGCCGACTACATGGAAGGCCGCATCAAGAAGCACGAACTCACCCGCCGCGACAAGGAGGAGGACC
>CAYYQS010000132.1:0-5932 GCA_964472555.1 uncultured Bacteroides sp. | reverse complement strand
ATGGACCTCCACGCCGACCAGATCCAGGGATTTTTCAATGTCCCGGTCGACCATCTCTATGCTTCATCGGTATTCATCCCCTATATCCAGAGCCTGAAGCTCGACGACCTCGTGATTGCTACTCCCGACGTCGGTGGTGCCAAGCGTGCCAACAGCTATGCCAAGTATCTCGATGTACCCCTGGTGCTCTGCCATAAGCAGCGAGCCAAGGCTAATGTTGTGGCTAAAATGACCGTTATCGGCGATGTGAAGGATAAGAACGTGATCCTTGTGGACGATATGGTAGACACTGCAGGTACTATCACCAAGGCTGCCAACCTTATGATGGAAAACGGAGCCAAGTCGGTACGCGCTCTCGCTTCGCATGCAATCATGAGCGATCCTGCAACCGAACGTGTCAACGACTGCGCCCTCGAGGAGATGATCTTCACCAACTCGATTCCTTATACCAAAGACTGCCCCAAGTGCACCGTTATCTCGGTAGCGCGCCTTTTTGCCGACACTATCCGTCGCGTGCATAACAATCAGTCGATTTCCTCGCAGTATCTTATAAAATAAAACACCACACACCATATAGCCGGACGGACGCTGATGCATGAGTCCGCCCGGCTTTTTCAATCTCTGCAAGCATGAAAAAAATAGTATGCCTCGACGGATATTCGCTATATCCCGCCACCGATGAGCGCTGGAAAGCCTTTACGGATTATTGCGATATCGAAGTTTACGACCGCACCCGGCCTGATGAAATAGTGGAAAGAGTTGGCGATGCCGAACTCGTTCTGACCAATAAGGTGCCTATGAATGCAGCTACAATCTCGGCTCTTCCGTCGCTTCGATATATAGGCGTACTTGCCACAGGGTATAACATCGTGGATATCGAAGCTGCAAGCAGGGCAGGTGTGGTTGTGACGAATATTCCGAGCTACAGCACCCACTCGGTAGCACAGCAGGTGTTCGCGTTGCTACTCGCTATCACAAACCGTGTTGAAGACTATGCTCTCGGAGTGTCGGAAGGGCGCTGGAGCCGTTGTGCCGATTTCACATATCGTGAGCGTGAGTGGCCCGAACTTGCAGGCAAGACTCTGGGAATCGTAGGCTATGGCCATATCGGCTCTGCTGTGGCGAAAATCGCATCAGCTTTCGGTATGAATATAGCTCTTTACACCTCACGCCGTCAGGATGAACTCCCTGAAGGATATACCAAAATGACGCTTGATGAGCTCTTTGCATCGTCGGATGTGGTGAGTCTCCATTGCCCGCTTACTGATGAGACACGTGGAATGGTGGATTCCCGAAGGCTCGCGCTTATGAAGTCCTCCGCCATTCTCATCAACACCGGTCGGGGCCCGCTCGTCGACGAAGATGCTCTCGCGGCAGCCCTCAAAGAAGGCAAAATCTATGGTGCCGGTCTTGATGTTCTCGTGAATGAACCCCCCAAACCCGACTGTCCTCTATTGACAGCTCCCAACTGCTTCATTACTCCTCACATAGCATGGGCCTCGACCGAAGCCCGTAAGCGCCTCTTCGACATCGCTGTGGCAAATGTCGCCGCCTTCCTTAACGGCGAACCAGTGAATGTTGTGAAGTGAATGAGTATTCTCTGTTAGGTATAATTCTTTTTCAAATTAAAGGTTCTCTGGCTGAGATAATATTTGCCAATACCCTCCTTTTTTTGCTCCTGTATAACGAACAATATCAGAGAGGGTAGCTAGCTCGCGTTCTATCGTTTTGGTGGTGACTCCGATTGTAGCAGCAATTTCGGCTCTGGTTGTATGAGGGTTTTCGCTAATAAGTTCTATAATTTTTTGCTGTCGGTCAGTTAAGTTTTTAGCGACATTTTTAGCGACATTTTTAGCGACATTTTTAGCGACATTAGCTTCACGGCTTTGGAAGTCAAATGTAACTTTAACAGAATTAATACTTGTCTCGATATGCATTGGCTGCCCCGTTACTTCTTCCCAACGTTTTAGCTTGTGGAGTCCATAGCCGAGATTTTCTGAGATATGCGCCAATCTGAATAGTTTTGCAATTATCGGGTTACGAGGCTGAGACTCGAATGAGTTTTCCATTAGTTCTAAAGGCATTGGCATACCTCCGGGATTAAGGAACTCAATACGGTCATCAAATACATGGATGCAGCTTCGACGAGGGCTGAAGTGGTCAGCATGAGCCATCTGATTAGCCAAGGCTTCCCGCAATATGTCGTATTCAGATAGATCTTCTACTGATTGTCCTCGTTCGTTTATACCTAGCATTGGTGTGTTGACGAGAGTTCGGAGGCGACGGAGAATAACCCGACTTGCTTCCCAAAGATTTTGCTGCTCAGGAATACGGTACACGTAATTATTAGTCATGGCCTCCAACCCAGTGCCTGGTATCTCGACATAATCAGCACAGAAAGTAGGAACATAGCTGAAGGTATATGGATTTTTACCCAGCATTATCAAACCACCGAAGGTTAATTGTCCTGAATGGTCAGTAATTCCTACTCCTTTACAGAAATCTTCATCACTGACGCTATCAAGATGAGAAACCAATCCCCAATGGCGTACCTCACCACGAAAATCGGTGAGAGCATCGCGGTCAAGCATGTCAATATTGGTATTGGGAATGGATTTCTGAGACTGTATACCGAAAGATTGGTCCCTGACCATCGACATTATTTCCTGGTATGTGGCACGCTGGTCTCCACTGCCCATTCGGATAAATGTGTTTTCAAGAGAACCATAATATATTGGTTTTACTTCAGAGGAGGGAATGTAAAACGCTAAAATATTCTTTCCGTCAATCTCGTAGCGGTTGGGAGTTGCAAAGAGAGGAACATTGAATTTCTTCGAACGCAGTGTGCCGAAGAAATCTTGCTCAAGCTTTTCAATATTATCAACTCCTGTAACCTCAAACAAACGTCCTGACTGTTTGACTCCAAGCACAATCCATCCACCGGAGCAATTTGAGAAGGCACTTACTGTCTCCCAAATATTCTTCGGTAAATCGGATTTCGCTGTCTTGACTTCGAAATCATCCCATTCTATGTCGCGTAGTCTTACTACAAGTTCCTCTTTTGTCATATAAATACAAAATTACGAAAAAATATGCATAAGAGCAATAATCATCAGTGGCATATACCGGGAGCAGATTAAACAAGCAACATGGTGTGATAAATATTTTTTTGTGATTTAGGAAATAATGCCTATCTTTGCGGCGACGAAGCACAAGGGAATCCGGTGAAAATCCGGGGCAGTACCCGCTGCTGTAAGTCACCGCCGCGAAGAAAGCGGCAACTGCAGGCATAAAAGCCATTGGAGATATTCTCTCTGAGAAGGCGCCCGGCAGTGAAGGTGGCGAGCCAGAAGACCTGTCTTCCGTCGCGACGCTACCACACTGGCCTGCGGGAATATGGGCATGGAATAAGTCGTCGGCGCTTCGGCGGCTTTTTTTGTCGTCAGGCAGACCGGCAGGCGTTTTTTCATCTTCATTGTACAGGTCTGGAAGTGGTGTCAACAGACAATGAAGAGATGAATCGCCTAAAAAGAATATTATTTCTCATCGTTACATCGGCAGTTTCTTTCTCAGCATTCGCAGAGGAAGAGCTGGATAGCGCTGCTACGCCACTGCAGGAGATTGTGGTGACGTCGCGGCGTGTATTGCCCCCCGACGTCATACCGGCTCAGGTGCTTGGCGGCGAGGAACTGCGCCGACTGAACAGCAACAGTGTGGCCGATGCTCTGCGCTATTTTTCTGGGGTGCAGGTGAAGGACTACGGTGGAGTAGGGGGTATAAAGACCGTCAACATCCGATCTATGGGTACGAACCACACGGGGGTGGTGTACGACGGCGTGGAACTGGGAAATGCACAGAACGGGCAGATCGACCTCGGCCAGTTCTCGCTCGACAATATCGAGACCCTGTCGCTCTATAACGGCCAGAAGAGCGAGATTCTTCAACCGGCCAAGGATTTCGGCTCGGCAGGCTCAATATACATGCGCACACGCACGCCGAAATTCGAGCGAGGGGAGAGTTTTCATCTAAGGGCGGCTTTCCGAACGGGTTCGTTCGACGTGATAAACCCCTCGGCTCTAATGGAACTTCGGCTCAGCAGCAGGGTGAATGCATCGCTGAGCGCCGAGTGGCTCTCGTCGAGCGGCAAATATAAGTTCCGATACCGCCGTGTAAATCCAGCAGGCGAGCTCGCCTACGATACTACTGCAGTGAGGCAGAACGGCGATATCAATGCCATAAGGGTAGAGGCAAATGTATATGGTTCTCTCCGGTCGGGGAACTGGACCGCTAAAGTGTATAATTATACATCGGAGCGCGGTATTCCCGGTGCGATTGTAAACAACGTGTGGCGTCGCGGCGAGCGGACTCAGGACAATAATTCATTCGCCCAGGCTCGATATACCGGTTATTTCGGCCGATTCACTACCCTCAATAACGTGAAGTATGCCTTCTACCGTACGCACTATGTGAATAACGACGACAAGCAGGTGAAGATAGATAATCTCTACCGTCAGCGGGAGTTTTATCTTTCGTCGGCCAACGAATTGGAAGTTAAATCATGGTTGAGGTTCTCAGCGAGCTACGATTTTATGTGGAATACCATGACTGCCGATATGTATGGTTTCGCCAAACCCGAGCGGTTCAGCCACTTCCTCAGCGCGGCGGGGGCCGTAGACCTTCGTCGCTTCAAACTCCAGGCAAGTGCTTTAGGTACATTCATTCACGATACGCTTGAGGGGCAGGAGGCGCCAGCTGATAAGAGAGTGTTTACGCCTGCGGTCTATGCCTCGTTCTATCCTCTCAGAAATACCACGGATCTGTCGCTCAGAGCCTTCTATAAGCGTTCGTTCAGGATGCCCACCTTCAACGACCTATATTATGCCGATATGGGTAATTCGAAGCTCAATCCAGAGCGTGTCACCCAGTATAATGTCGGCGTGGCATATTCACGTAAAGGAAACGGATTCTTCTCGTCGTGCAGGGTGAGCGCAGATGCGTACTATAATAAGGTAAAGGATAAAATAGTGGCTTATCCGAAGGGACAGCAGTTCCGCTGGACCATGCTGAATCTTGGCTTTGTGGATATCAAGGGTGTCGATGCCACGGCGCAGCTCACGGTGTGTCCGGCAAAAGAACTATTTATCACAGTGCGTGGTCAGTACACCTACCAAAAGGCTATCGACGTGACCAATCCAGCAGACAATTATTACCGTCATCAGATTCCTTATATTCCGCATCACTCAGGTTCTGCGGTAGTTAATGCACAGTGGCGTGGCTGGGGACTTAATTACTCGTGGATATATGTCGGCGAGCGCTACAATCAGCAGGAGAATATCCGCTACAACTATACTCAGCCGTGGTATACGTCCGACCTTTCTCTCTCTAAGGATTTCAGTATAGGAAAGGTAATGATGAGAGTGCTTGGAGAAGTAAACAATCTCTTCAGTCAGGACTACGACGTGATAATAAATTACCCCATGCCTAAACGAAACTACAGGCTGACACTTACTGTGGAGATATAAGATTATGTTTCTGAAGTCAAAGCGTATAATACTTTATTTTCTGCCGCTCCTTTTCGGTATCACGGGCTGTCGGGAAGACGAGCTCGTGGTGCCAACGGAGTATGATATCATACCGGAGACACCCGCGACTACTACCGGTGTGAGAGGCTTCTATCTTGTCAATGAGGGAAATATGGGGTCCAATAAATGTACGCTTGACTATTTCGATTATTTCACCGGGCTCTATGCCCGGAATATATATGCGGAGAAGAATCCTACTGTTGTAAAGGAACTCGGCGATGTCGGAAATGATATCGGCATCTATGGGTCGAAACTCTATGTGGTTGTCAACTGCTCGCACAAAGTTGAGGTGCTTGATGCTCACTCGGGAGTGAGAATAGGGCAGGTAGATATTCCTAACTGCCGCTATG
>CAYYQS010000131.1:0-6000 GCA_964472555.1 uncultured Bacteroides sp. | reverse complement strand
AATCGACGAGAAGAAGGTTCGTGAGCAGCTCCTTGCAAACGCACGCAAGCCTCGCAAGAAGAGCGGGTTCATGGCACGGCTCGAAGAAGCTCAGAAGCAGGCTCTCGCTGCACAGCGCCAGCAGGCTCAGCAGCAGGCTAAAGGTGGTAAGCGCCGCAGATAATCATTCCTAACACTTTATACTTTTCCCGATGAGTGCCATATCTTCACGTATCCAGGCTCTCGCTGCATCGCAGACCCTTGCAATGTCGCAGAAAAGCGCTGAGCTTAAGGCGCAGGGGGTCGACGTAATCAACCTCTCTGTTGGTGAACCCGACTTCAACACCCCCGACCACATAAAAGCCGCCGCTATTAAGGCTATAGAAGACAATTTCAGTTTCTACAGCCCCGTCCCCGGCTACCTAAGCCTCCGCAAGGCAATCTCCGACAAACTCGCCCGGGAGAACGGTCTCACCTTCTCCCCCGAGCAGATTGTGGTCGGAAACGGTGCCAAGCATGCACTCTGCAATGTGATTCTCGCTTCAGTTGACCCTGGCGACGAGGTAATCATTCCCACCCCCGCGTGGGTTAGCTACGTAGAGATGGTAAAACTCGCCGAAGGAAAGTCCGTATTCATCCCCACGGGAGTAGCCGACGACTTCAAGGTTACCCCCGAAAAACTTGAGGCTGCAATCACGCCACGCACCAAGGCAATAATCATCTGCTCGCCCTCAAACCCCACTGGCAGCGTTTACTCTCGCGACGAACTCGCGGCACTCGTGCGCGTCCTCGTCCGGCATCCGCACATCCTCGTCATTGCCGACGAAATCTACGAGCACATCATCTACACCGGAGGGCACTTCGTATCGCTCGCATCTTTTCCCGAGATCGCTCACCGTACAGTCGTCATCAACGGCGTATCGAAAGCTTATGCCATGACAGGCTGGCGTATAGGCTACTGCGCGGCTCCTATCGACCTCGCAAAGGCTATCACAAAACTTCAGGGACAGTTCACATCCGGAGCATCATCTATCGCCCAGAAAGCTGCCGAAGCAGCGTATACCGGGCCGCAGGAATGCGTCGAAGAGATGCGCAAGGCTTTCGAGCGGCGGCGCGACCTCGTGGTGCGACTTGCCCGACAGATTCCCGGTCTCGTCATAAACGAACCTCAGGGTGCCTTCTACCTCTTCCCCGAAGTATCTTCTTTCTTCGGAAAGAGTGCCCACGGCTACAAGATAGTCAACTCGGCTTCGCTCGCAATGTACCTCCTCGAGATTGCACATGTTGCCACCGTCGACGGTGCGGCCTTCTGCGCTCCGGGATACATCCGCTTGAGCTACGCAACCTCCGACGAAAACCTCATCGCTGCTTTCGCTCGCATCGGCAAAGCTCTCGGTGAACTGAAATAACAAAATCCTTTCTTACATAAAAATCTCCCCGCGGGCTTCGGCTCGCGGGGAGATTTTTATGTTGGGGTAACAGATCCGGATTAGCGGACGCGCACCTTTGTAGCCTTACCGTCTACGTTCACAATGTAGTAGCCTGCAGGCAACTCAAGCGAGGGCATCTCGATGCCGCTGAGATTGTACACCTTTGCAGAGCGGTAGTCACCGTTGATCACAATGCGACCCTCGGCTCCATACACCACCGGAGCGGTACCGTCCACGATCGACGGAGAATCCACACCGGCAACATTAGTGGTCACATACACGGCGAAACCGTTGGCAGGAACGATAAGCTGCAGATCGGTTCCGGTGCCTGTCAGTTTAGGCTCGAAGCCCGACGATGCGCACAGAAGGGCGGCATTTGCCGTGGTAAGATTCACCGTTGTAGCATTTATGCTCATTGAAGTGCCGGTAACGGCAGGATTGATAAACGCTACTACTTCCTTTCCTCCTGCTGTCAGGCGGATAGTACGTGCGGTAGTAAACTTGGCCGACGTACCCGAAGAGGTGAACGTTGCCGATTGGGCGAATAGATCCGGATTGGTCATGCGGAGATTGATGATAGCAGCGTAGATGTCCTTGAGGAATACCCGTGCAGGATCGGCAAGCCATCCAGTCCAGTCCACGATCTTCGCCGACGTATCATTGTTGCCATCGGCCGACTTGGTGTTCTGACTGTTCCCGAGCTCACCGAACTGCCATACCATCTTCGGGCCCGGGGTCAGAAGCATCTGCACAGCCAGCGATGCAAGGCGGTTGAAGCGCACAGTCTGGTCAGTCTCACTCTGCACGAGTCCATTGCCGTAGGCCTCGCACTTGTAGCCCATGCGCTGCTCATCGTGACTCTCTGCATACGACACAGTCGAACCCCAGGGACGATTGCCGTCCGCCGACGAAAGGAAGCGTGTCAGATTGTTGTTGCCCGTGTCCCAGCCCATAGTATATTGGCAGGACGCGTCGTTGATATTGGCCCACTGGAGCTGACCGTCGCGGCCAAGTACAATCTCCTCGGCAGGTCCCGCAAGAAGCTCGTTGATGTGGATACCGTTGGGTTTCACCGACTTGATCACCTGGTGCAGACGCTTCATGCGGTTGATACGGCTCAGATTGTAAGCATCTGTACCGCCCGCATAGCTGTCGTTATCGCCGAGGCCTTTCACAAGGTCGAAGCGGAAACCGTCAACATTGTACTTCTCCATCCAATATTTGAGCGCATCTGTCCACTGCTGTTGAACGAGCGCATGACCCTGGTTCCAGTCGTTGAGCACACTCCATGCATGGGGCGCGGTCTTGTTATAGAAAGGATTAGAGTCGATAGGATACATCTGATACCAGGGGTGCAGACCGTCGCTCTGATTGAATACGATATCAAGAATCACGGCAATACCGTTGCGGTGGCACTCCTCTACGAAATCCTTATAGTCCGTCGGCGATCCGTAAGTTTTGTCGGGAGCCATGTAGAAGTTGGTATTATAGCCCCACGAATCATTGCCGTTGAACTCCATGATAGGCATAAGCTCGATAGCATTGAAGCCCAGCGACTTGATATACGGAATCTTGGCAATAGCCTCCTTAACCGTACCCCAGCCGCGCGCGTAGCCGTCCCAGCCTGTGAAGTCGCGGAAGAGAAGCTCGTAGATCACCAGATTATCGTGGTCGGGAATGGTGAAGTCGGAGAATGTATAGTCGTCCATATCACCGCGGTAGCAAGCCATCATTATATTATTATAGGGCGAGCCGGGGTGACGGGGCCCATTCTTCCAGGCGCGGGTAGAGAGAGTCTTGTCGTTGTAGCAATCAAGAACAAGATGTGCGTAGGGGTCGGCCACCTTGTACTTGTCGTCTACAACATAGTAGTAGCTGTACCAGATATCGTCCGCAAGACCCGACACCGTTGTCCAGAAATAGCGGTTGCCCTCATAGTCCTGGAATTTCATGTTGTTCTTATCGAGAATCTCGTAGTTGTCCCACGAAGGCACGAGCACCACGCTCGTCTTACCGGGAGCGGCAAGACAGAAAGTAACCGTACCGTCGGCATTCTTCACGGCACCCATTTTGGGCACACCGCCGGGGTAGTTCTGATTCAGACCCGGATCGGAGAATACCACTTCGAGCTTCTCGGTATAAGTCTTATTGTCGTAAGCAGCCTTACCCTCGATGATATAAGTCCCATGCTCGGTAAAGGTATATGCACCCTTAAGCGTCTTCACACCCTTGGCGGTGGCAAATGCCGTGCCGTTCACACTCAGGGTCAGCTCGGCAGCCGCGGTAGCCTGAAGAGTATAATTGATAGTGGTAGTACCGCTGATGAAACGGTCGGAGTAGTCCGACGTAAGCTCGATAGCGAACCCGTCGGCAAGCACATCAACAAAGATATCTCCACCGTCCGCCGTCTTTCCTTCCTTCGAGCCGTCGGCATTGCGGAATACCAAGGCGATTTTCTTAATATGTTCATTGGCATTCTTTATCCCGAAATAGGTGCGGAGATCACCTAACGCAAGAGTATAAAGATTAGAGTTGGAAGCATCGCGCTTAAGCCGGTTCTTGTCGGTATTGGCCGACTGCTGATTACCGGTGTTGGGCCACGGAGCTACCACATATTTCCAGTCAGAATTATCCGTACTCAGATTAGTGATTACCCCGATGTGGGCATAGACATCAAAATTTGTCCCCAGATTCATTAGCCCCTTATTTCCCAGAGGCGACGCTGCGTTGAAAGTAAGCACAACACCCTGACTACCCTCCTGAAGAGGCGTTGGGGTCGGTGTAACTATCTGAGCCAAAGCCGGTACAGCGCCCAGCAATAGCAACAGCAGCATTAGTTGCAATTTCTTCATGCTTAAGTGATTGTAAGTTTATATGATATAAAATTCAAAGCGGCGTTACTCACGCATTTGCAAAGATAAGCAAAAATTCACGAACCGCAAAAAATAAACATCATCACACCTCCACAGTCACACCGCACTCAACGAGGCCGCCGAACTTCACGCATCTGGGTTTGTCTTCCGGGTCGGGAAAAATGCTATGAAACTAATCAGCCCACATAGACTCAACGATGAGTTACGTGGGCTGAAAAGGCATATTGTATTAAATTATAGATCGGTGATGCGGGCTGCAAAAAGCAGCGTATTTGTAGTTTCCTCCGTAATATAAATGACGAACGGACGATCCACTGTCATCGTCACCTCTTCATAAAGATATGAAGTCGTCTCAAAAGCTCCCGTAACCGCAGCTGCTTTTGCTCCGTTTTCATCAACCGATAGTGTAGCTTTCTGGAAGATACTCATTGTCGTCTCAAGATCCTCCTTGAAGAAACATTGATTTCTTGAGTTGAAAACTTTGTTGATTCCGAGGCTTCTCAATATTCCTACCAGCTTGATCTTAGGCATATCTTTGGTATCAAACTTGGGCAGAGACAAATCCACTGCCGCCGCGTACTTTTCGAGCTGTGTGGGCGAAGGGAGATCTGCCAAAGTCTTACCGCTCGCAGGTAGCATGATAGTGGCACAGAACGGATGCTTACTATTCGAATTACCGAAATATAGCGTTATTGCCTGACAATCATCGGTCTGTGCATAGGTAGTCGTTATTTTCTTGTGCATCATGTCCACGCGCGAAGTGCCTTTTGAACCATTGAAATCCGCCTTAGTTGTGAGAGACGCATCAAACGGTTCGTTCCATTTCCCGTCGAAGTAAAGCGCATTCATCATCACAGCCTCAAGATCAGACGAAGGAAATACATTGAATTCCTTTATCAGCCCTTTAGTCTTTGTGCTCACCCAGCGGTTTATTTCATCCGTGATCTTACTCGAGGAAGACTTTAAATCACCCAGGTGTATTTCAGAAGAATAGTATTTGACTGCTGAACTGGCAAAATTATCCGCCAAAGTATTATGCTTATCATGCCATATAGAGTTTGCCACGCAGAACTCCACCCCCTCAGGATCCGCTGCCGGAAGATATTCGTACATCTTCTTAGAGAATGCATTCAGGGCACCAAGATCATCAAATCCAAGCACCTCAGCTATCTCCTGCGAAGCCTCGGCATCTACACCGTTCGAGAGCAAACCTAAGAGCATCGAAGCACTGAATGGCGACGCTACCACATTTCCTTGTTCCTGCTCACAGACACCCTTAAAGAAATCATACCCGAAATCTTTGCAAGCATCGGCTGCCCGGCTTTCAGCCTCCGTCAGAGAAATCGTCTTCGGCTCCATAGAGGCACCGCTTCCCCCTGGCTCATCCGAAGAGCACCCAGAGGCTATAAACACAAGAGCAGCAATAAAGAATAGTTTTCGCATAATAAATCTGGTATTAGTAGTTTAACTTCGGAAAGATTTTGAGCAAAGCTAAACAAATAATTCTGCAAATCAAAACACAGACACGGTAAATTAACATACTTTAACACAAATTTCTCTGCCTCCGGGATTTTCTCACATCACTCCCCCTCCCCCTGCACTACCTTTGCACCCAAAAAAACTAACTAAAGGTAAAATGAAACCCCGCCAACGCCGAAGACTCCCCAACATCACCCTCGAGTTCGCAAGATGGTTCGGCCGTCCCCTCCGCTGGTGGG
>CAYYQS010000130.1:0-6056 GCA_964472555.1 uncultured Bacteroides sp. | reverse complement strand
GATGCTCACTCGGGAGTGAGAATAGGGCAGGTAGATATTCCTAACTGCCGCTATGTCCGCTTCCACCGCGGAAGAGCGTATGTGAGTTCGTATGTAGGACCGGTACTTATCGATCCCGGAGCTCCAAAAGGAGCGGTGTACGAGGTTGATACAGCTTCTCTCTCGGTCACCCGGAAGGTGTCGGTAGGATATCAGCCCGAGGAGATGGAAATAATCGACGACTACATGTATGTGGCCAATTCCGGCGGCTACAGGGCGCCGGACTACGACAATACGGTGTCGGTCGTTCAGATGATAGATTTCAAGCAGGTGAGGCAGATACCGGTAGGCATAAACTTACACCGGTTGAAGAAAGACAGATACGGAAAGCTGTGGGTGACGTCGCGGGGTGACTATGAATCGCGGCAGTCGTGCCTCTATGTGCTGCAGAAAAAAGAAGGATTCAATCAAATGGAGGTAAGCGATACCATCCCTGTTGCGTGCTCCAACATGGCCTTTTTCGGCGACTACATGTACTATTACGCAACCGAGTGGAACAACTTTACTGCTTCTAATTCAGTGTCCTACGGTATAATTGATGTCCTGACCAAGCAAGTCGTGTCGCACAACTTCATCACCGACGGAACAGAGCTGGACATTAGCGTTCCGTATGGAATTGCCATTCACCCTGAGAGCGGAGATATTTTCGTCACAGATGCGAAGAATTATGTATCGTCGGGTACTCTCTACTGTTTCGGGCAGGACGGGCGCAGGAAGTGGAGTGTCCGCACCGGCGATATTCCGGCTCATATAGCATTTCTACCAAGATGAAGAAGAGATTGCTCATACCGGTGATTGCCTGTGCAGTGAGTGCGTGCACTGAAGAGACTCCCATGGTGAGTCTCGGCCTCGACGAAACCTACTGCATAGCCCGTATGCAGAAACTGGCGCTGTCTCCGGCTCTGACAGGTTCGGAGTACTGCTGGCGTGTGGACGGCGAGAAGGTGTGTGACGAGCATGACTTTATCTTCCTCGCTCAGCGAGAGGGGGAATACTATATTTCCTTTGAGATAGTTGATACTGCAACGCCTTACCGACACGATTTCACGGTAGTAGTGAGTCATGAAGAAGTAGAGTATAGTGCCTATATATCAAAGGTCTACGAATATTGCCCGGCGCCGGGGCAGTTCGTCAACGAGATGCCAAAGTATGAGAAGGGCGACAATGTGGCTTCTATGACCCGAAAGGCTCAGGACTGCATCAGCGGTACCAACGATGTGATGATTTCTTTGGGCGGGTACGGGGGATTTGTTACATTCGGCTTTGATCACACTGTGGTCAATGTCGCCGGTGAGTACGATTTCAGAATCTGGGGAAACTGTTTCTATGAGCTGACCGACCCGGAAAGGAAGGGTGGTTCGGCAGAGCCGGGGATTGTTATGGTCAGTTATGATGAGAACTGCAACGGTATTCCCGACGATGCGTTCTATGAGCTCGCCGGAAGTGCGTATCTGCATCCTGATACACGGCGCAACTACGGCATAACTTATTATAGGCCCGCAGATAAGCTCACGGCCGAGGGAGACGATAGCGGATTTCTGTCGGATAAGGAGTATATCGTGTGGAAAGATACAGAGGGTACGGCCGGATTTATGCCAAAGAATATTTTTCACGACCAGTCTTACTGGCCGATGTGGATAGATAGTGATGAACTTTCGTTTTCGGGAACATGTCTGCCTCCTAATGCGGTAGATACAAGCGGATCGGGGAGATACTATATTCTCTATTGCTATGATTGGGGATATGTCGATAATCATCCTAACGACTACGGAGAACTCAATAGCTTCGATATAGATTGGGCTGTGGATGTCAATGGAAATCCGGTGAAACTCCCGGGGGTTGACTTCATCAGAGTCTATACCGGTGTCAATCAATATTGCGGGTGGATAGGGGAGACCTCTACCGAACTGTGCCGGGCTGCAGATTTGCATATTAATCAATGAAAGTATAATATATGAAGAGAAAGAATTACACTTTGTTCCTGACAGCAGCTCTGGCGCTTTCCGTCACTGCGAATGCATTCGTGGTGGAATGGGAAAAGATTCGCCATTGGGCCGGGACCGGAGACAATAAGGCGGCACTTGTGGTGCAGTTCGACGACGGAGGGGCCGGGAAGGCATATGTATGGGGTTACCGTTGGGCCGACGGAGAAGAGGCTTCCGGCGAAGATATGTTCCGGGCAATCGCCTCATCCAGCAATGATCTCTACCTTTTTACGCAGTATACAGGCTGGATGGGCAACACGGTGTGCGGCATCGGAGTTTCTCCCGACAACTCCGTCGCTACGAATATCGTTTACGATTTCGACGGCGCAATGGAGGATCCGAATATCAGTTTCAACTGGTTTTCTGCCAACACATTCTTGGGGCAGACGAGTATTCCCGGCTGGGATACGCCCGATCTGTGTGCCGAGGCAATAGAAGAAGCCGAAAAAACAAATATTCTTGAGCATCCTGTCAATGCTCTAACTTACGGGTATGCTTGCTACGACTACGATCACTGGCTGATGTATAAACCGCTGGAGTCGGTACGTTGGCACGCCGGGTGGTACAAAGGTTACTGGAGCTACTGGGTAGGGGGAGTTGATTCCGAAAGTCTCAGTTATTCGGGTCTTGGCTATACTTCCCGCAAACTTTCCGACGGCTCGGTGGACGCGTGGAAATATACGCATCTCACTTCGGAAGGAGGACGGGATGATGTCGACGGATATTCGGGGGCAAGCACGCCCTGGCATGAACTTGACTATTCTCATTTCGAGGCTGATAAAGCGCAGCTTACGACTGTTGGAGAGACTCTTTGTACCCCGGTATATTATACTCTCGATGGAATGAGACTATCGGACAACCGACGACCCGACCCGGGAATATATATAGTGGATGACGGTGAAGTAAAGAGGAAAATCATTATACGGTAAATAATCACTAATTAACTAATATACAATGAAAAAAGTCTTTGTCTGGCTTGCCGCAGCGGCGGTAAGCTTAGGGAGCTACGCATCAGTGCCGCGCACTGTGCAGGGTATAAAGTACGTTCCCAAAGCCGGAGCAACGTCGGTGACTGCTGAATATCCGGATGATCCGGGTGATCTTGCGGTGCCTCAGGGTGATTTCACATTCGATATGATTCAGAGTTGGGCAGGAGAGGGCTCCAACCGGGCGGCTCTGGTGATTCAATGGAACGAAGATTCCGAGCAATCGGCACTCGTCTTCGGCTATAAGTGGGACGGGCAGGCGACAGGTGCCGATATGATCAGAGCCGTGACTTCGGCTAATCCTCAGCTATATAGTCTGATACAGTACACAAATGTATCGAGCCCAACAGATCCGCTTGGCGGATACACTATAAATGGTTTCGGCTGGGACTGCGATGCCGACGGTGATATAGCACTCAAGGATACGAAAGATAATAAAGTCTATTATTCGGAGGACGGTCTCTTCATTCATCCCCGCGGTTATGATCCAGAAAAGGGTGGGTCTTCTGACTATGACTATGACGACTGGGTAGCTGTCGACGCTGATGACTATTGGGGGGCAGGGTGGTATCTGTCATATTGGTCATACTGGACCAGAGGAGCTTCTGACACGTCTTTTGCATATTCATCGTGGGGAGCATCGGGCCGTCTCCTCAAAGACGGCGACTGGGACGGCTGGAACTTCTCCCGCGATATGATCTTCGGGACTTGGAAGACTTTTAGACCCGCACCATCGCCTGTGCCTGAAGGGGCTCTGACGGAATTCAAAGTCGACGGCCTCTACTATACTCTCGGGAGCTACGCAGGGCGCACGGTTTCGCTTGAGGCTCCATTCGATATCGAAGGTGAAACGCTTCAGGTATATACCGGGGATATCACGATTCCCTCAACTATCGAGGCTGACGGTATAGTATATTCTGTTACCGAGATAAAGGACCGAGCCTTCGAGAATGCGAATATTGGCTCGGTTACGCTTCCTCTTAGTGTTAAGAAAATAGGAGCATATGCTTTTATGAACAGTACACTCACTAAACTTAATGTAAGTGAAGGAGGGAAGCTCCCGACCCTCGGTAAAGGTGCATTCAGCGGTTGCTCATCACTCACGGAAATGCTGTTGCCAGAAGGGATTACCACTATTCCTGATGAATTGTATAAGGGCACCGGTATTAAAGAAGTCGTGCTCCCCGAAGGTATTGAGATTGTCGGAGCGAAGGCTTTTGCAGATTGCGCGATGCTTGCAAAGGTAGAAATTCCCTCTACAGTCCGCACCATCGGAGAGTCTTCTTTTGCCGGTTCTGACGCCATTGTGGAGGTCTCTGTCGACAATACCTATCCACCGCTGTGCGCAACTGATGCGTTCTCGGCCAAGGTGTTTGAAGGAGCTGTGCTGAGCGTGCCTATGGGCTACACCGGTTCGTATGCGCAGGCTCCAGGTTGGACCGGATTCTCGCGACATGGTGAATTTGCCATTGACGTGCATACCGGCGACATCTTTGCCGTAAATGGAGTTACTTACAGAATAACCGATCTTACCGAAGGTTCTGCTGCCGTGTGTGCAACCTACTGTAAAACAGAGGGGACTCCTAACGCATCGAGTATAAGGGGTGAGAATCTTGAAGGATATACCGGCTTGGTATCGATTCCTTCGACGGTGGCGTATCAGGGCAGGACTTTTGTAGTAACAGCGCTTAACGACAGTATTTTCTTCGGTGCTGCAAATCTTGTGGCTGCAGAAATTCCGGTTGGAATCACCGCAATACCGAGAATGGCATTCTATAATTGCTCGAAACTCGAATCGGTAAAACTCCCTTCGACCATAACTGAAATCGGAACATATGCATTCGCATCATGCACAAGCCTTAATAATATCGTACTCCCCGAAGGTCTAAAGAAACTCGGCGACCGTTGTTTCTATTCAACTACCTCACTCAAGTCAGTTAACATTCCTTCAACCCTTACCGAAATACCACAGTATTGTTTCTCTTATTCTGGAATTAGTTCGATAGAGCTTGGCGAAAATATATCGTCTATAGGCAACTATGCTTTCCAGAATTGCAAGAGCCTGACAGAGATCAAGCTTCCGGCATCTTTCACATCAATTCCGAACTACATGCTTCAGAACTGCTCTTCTCTGCAGCGAGTTGCTATACCTGAGAGTGTGAAAACCTTAGGTAGCAGCGCGTTTGCAGGGTGCTCTTCGCTCGTGGAAATTGAACTTCCGGAGGGCATAACATCCTTCGGTACATATATGTTTCAGAATTGTTCCTCGCTCAAGGAAGTAACTCTGCCAAAAGCGGTCACCAATATCGGAAATTATGTGTTCAGCGGTTGCACTTCGCTCGAGAAAGTGACCATGAGCGCCGAGGTGACAGCCATACCCCAGAGTGCCTTCGCTTCCTGCGCAAAACTTCACTCTATAGTGTACCATGGAGAAACAGAACCTTCCGAACCCGGCGTAATACGCTTGGCAGCCGGAACTAAAAGCATTGCACAGTATGCTTTCCAGAATTGCACTGCGATAAAAGAAATGATTCTTCCCGAAGGGTTCACCACTATCGGAGGTCGGGAGGTATTCAAGAAGACGGGTATAACCGAGCTTGTTATCCCGGCTTCGGTAACAGCTATGAATCAGAACTATATCTGCGGTGATAATGCCGAAGTTACTTTCTATCTTTGTTCTGTGACCCCCACCACGGTCAATAAATTTTCGTTTGCAAAAGCTTCCGGCAACTATTCTTTCCCGATTGTTGTGCCTACGGGGTGCGCTAAAAAGTATCGTTCGAGCGCCAACTGGAATTTCTATACAATCAGCTCTCCGGAGCTTACCGGAATCAGTCTTGAAGACCTCAAGCTTTCAGGAGGCGTATTGAGTGGTAAAATCAACATCCTCTATGATATAATACTGCCAGAGCGTTTCGCCTCTGTCAATACAGCTATTGTCCTGAAAGATATGACCGTAAAACTCAGTCTCAACGGTGATACTTTCGAGACTGCAGAATATTCAGTGACACCCGACTCCGAGGGTAACTTTGAGCTTTCCGTTGGT
>CAYYQS010000129.1:0-6202 GCA_964472555.1 uncultured Bacteroides sp. | reverse complement strand
CGTTGGGGCGCCGCTCGGAGGCGATAGCCAGGGGGCGGCGGACGAAACGGAACTTGAGTTTGTACGCGTCTTTGATGCTTTTGTCGAGGATTACGAGGTCGGTACCGGGGAGGAGGGTCATGTACCAGTTGATGTAACCGACGAGGACGTCGGTTGAGTCGGTACCGGGGTAGTCGACGATGTGGGCGGTGATAGCGGCGCCGCGGCGGCGCTGTCGCTCGAGAGTGAAGATGATGTTACGTTCCCACCAGCGGAGGGGACGGCCGAACCATCTTGCGAACTCGAGGGTGATGTTGGGAAGTCTTCGGCGTTGGTGGGGTTTCATTTTCTTACCTTTTTTTGGGTGCAAAGGTAAGGTGGTAAATGTGGTGGTGATGTGCGGAAATCCCGAGGGTGGAAAAAAAGAAAAAGAACCGCAGGCAGCGAACTGTCGACGGTTCTTATAAGAGCCACACCAAAGGATGCGATGAAACTCCGAAAAGACAGGGTTTGAGTGCTCGCCGCCCTTTGTAATCCTCCGGCTCAAAGGCACCGTAGACCGAAGTCTACGTTGAGGCCCGCCATCGGTCGGCTAAGCTTGTCTCGGCATTTCATAATAATTTGAAGAGTTTCCCAATCTACTTTGATGTGGTATGCCTTGAAGCTCTCTTGCTTCTGATATTATAACGCAAAGTTAAGCACAAGGGTTCAATTCCGCAAATTTTGCAGCGACTTTTTTCGCAAAAAAAATCGAGGTTGGCAATGAGCAAACAATAATGCCTACTTATGGGTTATAAAGAAAAAATCGAAAACTCAAATTGTAAAACTTCTCAACTCTTTAGACTATGGATAAATACGTATGCGATGTATGCGGGTGGGTTTACGACCCCGCAACCGGAGATCCCGACAACGGAATAGCACCCGGCACACCATTCTCGGAACTTCCTGATGACTTTGAATGTCCGCTCTGCGGCGTGGGGAAAGATCAGTTCAGTCCCGAAAAATAAACAGAACAGTAACGACATTAAAAATCCTGCCCTAAGAAGGCAGGATTTTTTTGTGTTTTTATTCCTTATCTGTATTCGCTTTTGCCAGCCTGTCGAGCTGTTCGGGCGTGAGGACGGTGTGCTTTCGCTGAAAGCGGAAAGCATTGAGCTGGAGAGGTGTGAGCCTTCGAGCCGAATCGAGGGCCGGATGCGGTATCTGTCTAACTGTTTTCATCTGAATTCGATTTAGATTCGATAAGGGGCATAATGGCATTGGTGGCGAGCATCACTCCGAGGTATGCAATGCCGAGTGCAAAGAAATTGAGTGATACGGGCCAAGCGAGTTTCAGCCAGCCTCCGAAGCAATAGGCGAAGAAGAGAACCCAGAGTGAAGCCTGAACACAGACACAGAGTGTGCACCACTTGTGTGCGCGGAAGCGCTGATACCAGATGCTCCAGAATGTGAATGGCAGGCCGCAAAGATTGCACAACGCCAGCCACGGAAGCATGTGGGGGAGGAGAAGCAATGTGGCGAGGCTCACGGAGAAATAGGCGAAACCTACTTCACTCCAACCGAAGATTCCGAAGAATTTGGATGCTTTCATTTCGAGGATACTGTCGCACCCCCCTGCTTCGAGGACGCTGCACACACGGTCGGCGGCCGGATTGTGAATTTTCACCGATTTCTGAACGAGAAGATAGGTGAAATACAAGCCTGCGAGATCTACCCCTGCTATGACTATGGTGGAAACATGCGCGTAAAGTCCATTCTTTATAAATAGGAAAAGGAACAGAGCGACGGCACAGAATGCGAGGATCCATTTCTTAGCCTTCATGAAGAACTCTATGCGGGCATGCAGGGCATAATCAGGCTCGGAAGCATCGGGCAAGGGGAATGACAGGAGTACGTTGCCGTCCCATGCCTGCATGAAGCGGTCGGGCGAAACGCTCTCCTGCTCACCCTGAGTAAGATAGGTAATTTCCTCCGGAGAAACGGATGTGACAATCACCTCCCCTGCCGCGGTGTTTGCGAGGAAAGGAGGTGTAAGTTTCGAAATCTCATTTTTGTCTTCCAGATAATACCCTTCCGACTCAACGCCGTACTCCTCGAGGAGCTTCGAGAAGCCGAAAAGAGTCTTGAAAGGAATATCCTTGATCCGGCTATCGGAATATTGCCCGGTGTGAGGAACACCAAGACACCGGAGATAGTCGTTGATGAGCGTATGCTGCCGGGGAGATGCCATATCGAGAGAATTTAGAATCAGAGATAAGACTGAATCTTATCGAGGAGATACTGTGCGTCCATCTCGCCGCTTTCACGCCATACCTGCTTGCCATTCTGATAGATGATGAAGGTAGGGGTTGAAGTGATCTTCTCGGCGTCGGCAAGATCTTCGTTCTTATCAATATCAAGCTGTACGATGCTGATAGTATCGCGAAGGAGCTCTTTAAGCTGATCCATTATAGGCTCCATGCGGCGGCAGTGGGAGCACCATGTAGCATAGAATTCGACAAGTACTACTTTGGAAGAATTGATAGTGTCAGTGTAGCTCATAGTGTTTACAAATTTTATTTAAACAATAACTTGAATTTTCGTTTGATACTATAATAACATCCCCTCCGGAAGATTTGTTTGAATGTTGATAAATTCGGGTCGAGTCTTTGCATGAGATTGCTGAATTCTCGCTATCTTTGCACATCATCCAGTGAAGATATGTACAGAAAAGGCAAACTCTATTTTCGCTACGGTACCATGGGAAGCGCCAAGACTGCACTTCTGCTTACCACAGCATATAATTTTGAGGAGAGACACATGGGCTACATGTGCCTCAAACCCGTGATTGACACTCGAGAGCAAAGCAATGTGATCCGCTCCCGCATAGGCATAGAACGCGAATGCCGGTGGATATACAGCAACACCAATCTCTATGAGTTTGCCCGCGATCTATATAAAAAGGATGGACGGCTTGTGGACTGGTACCTTATTGATGAAGCCCAGTTCCTCACTCCGGCGCAGGTTGACCAGCTGTCGCGCATTGTCGACGACCTTGGCAGCAACGTGATATGCTACGGACTCCGCACCGACTTCCAGTCGCACCTCTTCGAGGGTTCGCGACGTCTCTTCGAGATCGCCGATACTATAGACGAGATAAAGTCGACGTGCAACTGCGGGCACAAGACTATAGTGAACGCGCGCATCGACAGCGCGGGGAATATCGTTGAGGAAGGCGATCAGGTAGAGATCGGCGGTGACGACCGCTACGTGGCAGTTTGCCGCCGCTGCTGGCGCAACAAGCGCATCGAGCAGGCACGCCGCTCGATATTGCCGCTGGAATTTGATGAAGAGACAGAAGAGGAAGGAGTGGAGGCAGAATGATACTTTGCAAAGTAACGGACGCGGAGCGCTACCGCGGAATCAGTCCTCTGCTCGACATAGCGCTTGACTGGCTGACAGAGAATTTCACTTCCACCTTCACGAAGGGGACAACATATATAGGCCCGGAAGCTGAAGATGAAAGCCTGCGGATACGCGTAAACTGTGAAGAGCCAGCTCTTATACCTCGTGAGAAGGCAACACTTGAGGCCCACCGCCGGTATATAGATATTCATGTGCCTCTGAAGGGCACAGAAACCATAGGTTGGGCTCCTGTAGAAAGCCTGAAGCACATCAGGACTCCCTACGATGAGGAGAAAGATATAGCTTTCTTCGGCGATACCGCCCACTCTCTTCTTCATGTGAAGGTAGGACAGATAGCTATCTTCTTCCCCGAAGATGCGCATGCTCCCAATATAGGACTGGGGACTCACCGCAAACTCTGCATAAAGATTCCGACGGCGCAATAAACCAAACTACTTTAATCAGATATCCCCGATATGCGAAAATATCTTTTGCTCATAGTACTCTTCTGCATCTGCCCGCTGGCGGCTCTTGCGAGCGGTAATTCTGCCACAAAAATGGCAGAGGAGACGCTGACGTACAAGGTGATGTATAAATGGGGGTTGATAAACAAGCAGGCCGGGACGGCTACACTGACTCTGCGTCACGGTGCCGACGGCTATATTTCGCAGCTTACGGCAGCTTCGGCTCCGTGGGCCGATAAGATATATATGGTGCGCGACACTCTCAACGGCCGCATGACGTACGACGGCATGAAGCCTACTCTTTATGAAAAGATTGCCAATGAGGGAAATGAGCGCAAGCACGATATTGTGAACTACCAGCGAGTGCCCGGTTTGACGAAGGCGGACTGTGTGCGCCGGGTGATAAAGAAAGGGCAACTTAAGGTAGATGAGACACGTATGCTTGAAGCTCGAGGCGAAGCGGTAGACATGCTGTCGTCGTTCTACTTTATGCGTCGTCTGCCTTTTGCCGACTGGGAAGCGGGGCATACCGAGACCATAGATATTTTCTCCGGGAAACGTAAGGAATTGCTCTCTATCCGCTATCATGGCAAGGAGACGCTGGATATCGACGGAGTGAGCCGCGAAGCATATCACATAACTTTTATTTTCACTTCCGGTGGTGGTAAAAAGACTTCCGACGATATGGATGCATGGATCTCGGCAGGGAAGGACCGGATCCCCCTAAGGCTCGAAGGCAAGCTTCCAGTAGGAAAAGTTCATTGCATACTTACTGATGCGAAATAGGGCGGAGAAATAGGAACAATTCTTCGGAATAATCACTCTTTCCTGAATCTTTTTGTTATATCGCCGTAGGCGTCTATTCGACGGTCTCTTAAGAAAGGCCACCAGCGGCGGACCTGCTCGCTGCGGGTGAGGTCAACGTCGACGATGTGGCAGCATTCACTGTCGTCGGGCGCTTTGAAGAGGAATTCGCCCTGCGGTCCGGCGACGAAACTCGTTCCCCAGAATTGTATTCCACCGGTTGCACCTGATGGGTCGGCTTCGTGCCCTACTCTATTCACTGTCACTACGGGAAGACCGTTGGCAATGGCGTGACCGCGTTGAACTGTAACCCAGGCTTCACGTTGGCGCTCTTTTTCTTCGGAAGTATCGCTTGATTCCCAGCCGATTGCAGTAGGATATATAAGCATCTCGGCGCCCGCGAGAGCCATGAGCCGAGCGGCTTCGGGATACCACTGATCCCAGCAGACGAGAACTCCGAGGCGCCCCACAGAGGTGTCGATAGGCTCGAAACCGAGATCGCCGGGGGTGAAATAGAATTTTTCGTAATAGGCGGGATCGTCGGGAATGTGCATCTTGCGATACTTTCCGGCGATAGATCCGTCGCGCTCAAAGACTACGGCGGTATTGTGATACAAGCCGGGGGCACGGCGCTCGAAAAGTGATGCTACGAGGACGACTCCGCACGAGCGCGCAAGCTCGGAGTAAAACTCTGTGGCGGGACCGGGAATAGTTTCGGCAAGATTGCAAGCGTCTACATTCTCGGTCTGACAGAAGTACAGGGAATCGTGAAGTTCCTGATTAACTATAAGCTGGGCGCCTTCAGCGGCAAGGCTGCGGATTTTCTCAGCGAGGCGGAGGCGGTTGAGTTCTACGTTGTCGGTTTTTGAGAGTTGAATTATGCCTGTGCGTACAGTATTCATTTTCATTATTTTATAATCAGGGAACCTTTGGGAAGCTGCATGGTGGCGCAATGGAGAGATCCGTGCTGACGCACCAGAGCGCGACAATCGACAGTGATAATTTCGTAATCGGGGAAGGCCGCTTTGACTGTCATAAGTGCCAGAAGGTCGTTCTTAGGCTGACGGTAGACAGGAAGAATCACGGCTCCGTTGAGTATCAAGAAATTTGCGTAGGTTGCGGGGAGACGGATTCCGTCGTCGGGATCATACATTGCAGACGGTAAGGGCAACTCGATGAGGTGATAGGGCCGGCCTTCGGCGTCGGTGAGCGAAGAGAGTTCCTCTTTCATCGCCTTGAGGGATGCAAAATGTACGTCGGCCTCGTCGTGGCAACCGACGTACATAATGGTGTCGCCGGGAGGGATGATGCGTGCGAGGGTGTCGATGTGTCCGTCGGTATCGTCACCGGCCAGCTCGCCGTTTCTGAGCCAATTGATTTTCTTTACCCCGAGTGTTTCGGCAAGGTATTTCTCTATCCCGGGGATATCGTCGGCGCCGTTGCGGTTGGGGGAAAGGAGGCAAGACGTTGTGGTGAGTATTGTACCGCAGCCGTCAGATTCCACCGAGCCGCCTTCGAGTACGAAACTGAGGCGATTGATAAGGTCGGTGTCAAAAAGGCCGGTAGCGAAA
>CAYYQS010000128.1:0-6233 GCA_964472555.1 uncultured Bacteroides sp. | reverse complement strand
CTGCAGCACTTCTCAGCGGTCTGGGCATAAAGGAAGACCGCCACGGCATGCTCAAGCGCGACGTGAGCGCCAACGAGAAGGTGCGTGTGCTCCTTGCAAAGGCACTCTTTGGCAATCCTGACAACCTGCTTCTCGACGAGCCCACCAACGACCTCGACCTCGACACCGTGGCATGGCTTGAAAATTATCTCTGCAACTTTGAGAACACGGTGCTGGTAGTATCGCACGACCGACACTTCCTCGACTCGGTGTGCACCCATACTCTCGACATCGACTACAACCGCGTGCAGCTCTTCGCCGGGAACTATTCATTCTGGTACCAGAGCTCCCAGCTTGCCCTGCGCCAGCAGCAGCAGGCCAACAAGAAAGCCGAGGAGAAGCGCCAGGAACTTCTGGAATTCATCCGCCGCTTCAGCGCCAATGTGGCCAAGAGCAAGCAGACCACATCGCGCAAGAAGATGCTCGAGAAACTCAACATCGAGGAAATCCAGGCATCGTCGCGCCGCTATCCCGGCATCATATTCACACCTTCGCGCGAGGTGGGAAACAAGATTCTCGAAGTGAAGGGTCTCACAGCCAGCGTCGACGGCGAGATTCTTTTCAAGGATGTGAATTTCCAGATAGAGAAGGGCGACAAGGTTGCTTTCCTCAGCCACGACCCCCGCGCTATGACGGCTCTCTTCGAAATAATCAACGGCAACCGCAAGGCCGACGAAGGAACCTACGAATGGGGGCAGACCATTACTACAGCCTATCTGCCCCTCGACAACACGGCATTCTTCAACACCGACTATAATCTTGTCGACTGGCTGAGCCAGTTCAGCGACGACTCAAGCGAAATCTACCTCAAGGGATTTCTGGGCAAGATGCTTTTCTCGGGCGAAGACGTGCTCAAAAAAGCATCGGTGCTTTCGGGTGGCGAGAAGATGCGCTGCATGATAGCACGCATGATGCTGCGCGACGCCAACACCATGGTGCTCGACTCGCCCACCAATCACCTCGACCTTGAGTCGATACAGGCGTTCAACAACACCCTCCAGGCTTTCAAGGGTGTGATCCTTATGGCATCACACGACCACGAATTCATCCAGACAGTGTGCAACCGTATAATCGAGCTTACACCCAACGGCATCATCGACAAGCTTGCCGAGTACGACGACTATATCACCGATCCCCGAGTACTGGAGGCCCGCGAACGACTGTATCCGAAGAAAGATTGATTTTTGTTTGTTTCCGTCAAAAGTGTGAATGAACGGCAAATAGAGTGGCGCGTAAGCAATTTTTTGCAACAAAAAACTTTTGATTTGGCCGTTTTAAAAACTTTTTGTAATTTTGTAGCAAATAAACTAAACCTACGAAAGACATGATAGACAAGATAGACCGTCTCGACCGAAAGATACTGAACATAGTGATGCATAACGCACGCATTCCTTCGAAAGATGTAGCTGTTGTATGTGGCGTTTCGCGCGCCGCTGTTCACCAGCGCATACAGCGCCTTATCGACATGAACGTGATCACCGGTTCGGGATATCATGTGAATGCTAAGATTCTGGGCTATGCCACCTGCACTTATATCGGCGTGAACCTCGAGCGCGGCGCAATGTACCGCGATGTAGTGCCCGAGCTCGAGAAAATCCCCGAAATCGTTGAGTGCCATTTCACAACCGGCCCCTACACCATGCTTGTGAAACTCTATGCCCGCGACAACGAGCATCTTATGGAACTTCTCAACAAGAAGATCCAGATGATTCCCGGCGTGACAGGCACAGAGACCCTCATCTCGCTTGATCACTCTATCGACCGCGAGATTCCTATCGACAACAATTGATCGGCTTCGACTGCCGCTATCCCTTAAACCTTACCCAAGCAACACGATGAAAAAAATTCTCACCGTCATGGCCGGTGTAGCTGCCATGCTCTGCGCGTGTGCTCCCCGCACCGCCACCACAGAAACGGACGACAGCAACCGCAGCACGGTGGCACACCCCGACTGGAGCCGCAATGCCGTGATCTACGAGGTGAACACCCGCCAGTACACCCCCGAAGGTACCTTCGAGGCTTTCGCAGGACACCTGCCGCGCCTTAAGGAACTCGGAGTAGACATTCTGTGGTTCATGCCTATCCACCCTATCTCGGAACTGAACCGCAAGGGTGAGCTCGGAAGCTACTATGCCGTACGCGACTACAAGGGCGTTAACCCTGAGTTCGGCACCCTCGAGGATTTCCGGAAGGTAGTAGACGCCGCTCACGAGCAGGGCATGAAGGTGATAATCGACTGGGTGCCCAACCACACCGGTTGCGACAATGCCTGGGTATCGGAGCATCCTGAGTACTATCACCTCAATGAAAACGGTGAAATGTACGGGCCGTTCGACTGGACCGACGTCTATCAGCTCGACTACAGCAAGCCTGAGACACGCGAAGCCATGATCGATGCAATGGGTTACTGGATCAAAGAGGCCGGTATCGACGGTTTCCGCTGCGATGTTGCCGGTCGTGTTCCTGTGGATTTCTGGAACGTTGCACGCGAGCAGTTCGACAGCATTGCCGGACGCCCTATCTTCATGCTTGCCGAGGCTACGGAGCCCGAACTCGTGGAGAAGGCTTTCGATATGGACTACAACTGGCCCATGAAGGATCTCTTCAGCGAAATAGCAGCGACAGCCGGACAGTACACCTACGGCGACGGCACCCGCACCTTCCCCGTGAAGAAGGTTGCCGCAATCGACTCACTGCTTAAAGCTCAGGCCGAGCAGTATCCTGCCGACAGCTACATGATGAACATGATCACCAACCACGACCTCAATTCGTGGGAAGGCACCGAATTCGAGCGCCTGGGTAATCTTCAGGGTGCTTTCGCAGTGCTCTCCTACACCCTTCCCGGTATGCCGCTGATCTACACCGGTCAGGAGACAGGTCTTAACCGCGCGCTGGAGTTCTTCGTGAAAGACAATGCTCCCGAGTGGGAACCCCGCAACGAATATTTTGAGTTCTACAAGACTCTCAACGGCCTCAAGCACAGCCGCAAGGAACTTGCTGCCGGTGAAGCGGGCGGAGAAGTGACGATGCTCGAAACGGCTTCGCCCGACATCATAGCTTTCGTACGCGAGAAAGACGGTAAGGGCACACTCACAATTGCAAATCTCGGCGCCAGAGAGAGCGCGATCTTCACGGAAGAAGCTCCCGCTTTCGCAGAGGCTACAGATATATTCACAGGTGAAGCACTCGCTGTCCCCGAAACCCTCACACCGGGCGGCTATATCGTAGCTACCTACACTGCAGCGAAATGACCGGGCAGACTCAGCGCTGGACAGAGATAGAACACCTCCCCGAATGGGATGAGGAGTTCTATCACGTCTATACGGCTAAGAAGTTCGGCAAGTGGGTGATGATCAAGACCCTGCGGCCCGAGTTCGCCGATGATCCGCGCTATCAGGCAATGATAGAGCAGGAGTTCGACGTGCGCTACAGCCTTGCACACCCCAACATCATCATGATCAACGACTTCGAGGATATTCCCGGAATAGGTCGGTGCATCGTCACTGATGATGTGTATGGCGACAGTCTCCGCAAACTCATCAACGATAAAAAGGTTACGGCCAAGCATATCGAGCAGCTGCGGCATCAGCTGGTCAATGCCCTGGAGTATATCCAGAGCCGCCACATCGTTCATCCTCCGCTCCGTCCGGAGAATATTATCTTCACAGAGAATATCGGCAATCTGAAGCTGATCGACGTAGGCTTTGAGCAGCGTCCGTCGCTCTCGCACCAGTCGACTGCCGACGATATCTACAACTACGGCAAGGTGCTTGAAGAAGCACTCGACGCGGCAGACTACGACGATCCTGTACTCCGCCGCATGATAAAGAAATGCACAGAGCCCGATCCGCGCCGACGGTTCAGCACCATGCAGCAGGTACATCTTGCCCTTGAAAACCGCAGGAATTTACGCATCTATCTGATTGTGATAGTATTCCTCGTGCTCATGGTGCTCCTGCTGCTCTGGCTCAAATCTCCATACGCACCGGAACCGACATTACCGGTCCCGGCCATAATGAATCTCATCTTCTGAAAACACAATGCACCCGGTCTACGTCCACCCCATAGCTCCGTCTAACGACCAGCTGCACCAGTACGTGCAGTTCGGCATCGACCTCTACAAAGGCAATCCCTATTATGTTCCGCCACTGATATTCGACGATGTCAACACCCTCCGGCCTGATAAGAACCCGGCTTTTGAAGTTTGCGAGGCGCAGTCGTTCATGGCTTTCCGAAACGGCGAGCCTGTCGGGACAATCACAGCTATCATCAACCGCGCGGCCAATGAACGCTTCGGCAAGAAGACGCTTCGCTTCGGCTGGCTCGAGTTTATCGACGACGAAGAAGTGGTCGACGAGCTTTTTGCAGCGGCAGCCGCCTGGGGTCGTGAGCGAGGAATGGAAGAGATGACAGGCCCCATGGGCTTCTCCGATCTCGACTACGAGGGTATGCTCGTGGAAGGATTTGAAGAAATGGGCACCATGGCAACGATCTACAACTGGCCCTACTACCCCAAGCACATGGAGCGCATGGGATTCAAGAAGGAAGCCGACTGGATTGAATACCGCATGACAGTGCCCGACGCCGTGCCGGAGAAGCACGTGCGCATCAGCGAGATCATAAGCCGCAAGCTCGGACTTTCGGTGCTCAAATACAAGTCGAAGAAGAAAATCAAGGAGGAATATGGCCGCGCTATCTTCGATCTTGTCAACGAGGCCTACGCCGACCTCTACGGCTTCGTGCCCCTTACCGACAAGCAGATAGAGTACTACATCGAGATGTACCTCGGCATGCTGCGCCTCGACGATGTCACGCTTATCGTCGACAGCGACCGCAAGCTTGTGGCCCTCGGCATATCTATGCCCTCGATGTCGAAGGCTCTGCAGAAGAGCAAAGGAAAGATGTTCCCCTTCGGGTGGTGGTATCTCCTGCGCGCTATCAACGGCCACAGCGACGTGGTAGACCTCCTTCTCGTGGCAGTGAAGCCTGAATATCAGAGCAAGGGTGTGAACGCGCTGCTCTTCGCCGACCTTATTCCTCGCTATATTGCCAACGGATATAAGTTTGCCGAAAGCAATGTAGAGCTCGAAGGAAACGAGAATGTGCAGAAGCAGTGGGACTACTTCGAGCGCCGTCAGCACCGCCGTCGCCGTGCCTACACCAAAGCATTATAAATCTAATACAAATCACAGGGAGGCTTCAGCAAAAGTCTCAAAGCAATGGAACCAAAACAATATACCTACGACGAGGCCCTCGAGGCCTCGCTCAAATATTTCGGCGGCGATCAGCTCGCCGCTCAGGTATGGGTGAGCAAATACGCCCTAAAGGACAGCGACGGTAATCTCTACGAACTGTCGCCCGACGATATGCACCGCCGCCTGGCGCGTGAACTTGCCAGAATAGAATCCCGCTATCCCGAAGCCATGAGCGAGGATGAGATTTACGATCTTCTCCGCAACTTCCGCTATGTGATACCTCAGGGAAGCCCTATGGCGGGCATCGGAAACGACTATCAGGTAGGTTCGCTGTCGAACTGCTTCGTGATCGGTCTCGACGGTAAGCCCGACAGCTACGGAGGCATAATGCGCGTCGATCAGGAGCAGGTACAGCTCATGAAGCGTCGCGGTGGCGTGGGTCACGATCTCTCTCATCTCCGCCCAAAAGGAATGGCGGTGAAGAATTCTGCGCTTACCTCGACCGGTCTGGTACCTTTCATGGAGCGGTACTCCAACTCTACACGCGAGGTCGCTCAGGACGGACGCCGAGGTGCCCTGATGATGTCGGTATCTATCAAGCACCCCGATTCGGAAGCCTTCATCGACGCTAAGATGACACCCGGAAAAGTTACCGGCGCCAACGTATCGGTCCGCATCGACGACGAATTCATGCAGGCCGTAGAGAGCGGCAAACCCTATACCCAGAAGTATCCTGTCGATTCAGCAGACCCTCTTGTGGTGAAAGATATCGACGCCGGAGCGCTCTGGAACAAGATAGTCACTAATGCATGGAAATCGGCCGAACCCGGAGTTCTATTTTGGGATACTATCCGCCGCGAATCTGTGCCCGACTGCTATGCCGATCTCGGTTTCGAGACAATCTCGACAAATCCCTGCGGCGAAATTCCACTTTGCCCCTACGACAGCTGCCGTCTTCTGGCAATCAACCTATATTCGGTTGTAGAAAAACCGTTTACC
>CAYYQS010000127.1:0-6349 GCA_964472555.1 uncultured Bacteroides sp. | reverse complement strand
GAATCGGTAGACGCGACGGTCTCAAACACCGTTGGGGAAACCCATCCCGGTTCGATCCCGGGTCCGGGTACTGTATTGGAGACTCTCACTTCGAGAGTCTCCAATCTATTTTAAAATGTTTTAGCCTAAAAAAGGTGCGTTGTTTGACGGATTTTTCGTAACTTCGCGAAGATATTGCGGAGCTTCCCACAACATCTTTTTTGCTAACATGAATCTGAAAGACAAAATCGACAGCAAGGTATTTCACACCGTTGGACTGGCAGCCGACGAACTCGGCCGCGAAGCATACGTTGTGGGCGGATACGTGCGCGACCTCATCATCGGCCGCCACTCTAAAGACATCGATTTCGTAACAGTAGGTTCCGGCATTGAGCTTGCCGAAGCAGTCGCTCGCCGAATGGGGCGGGGAACTCATCTCGCAGTTTACCGCAACTACGGCACAGCACAACTCAAGCGGGGAAATACCGAACTCGAATTCGTAGGAGCCCGTAAAGAATCATACAACCGCAATTCCCGAAACCCCATTGTCGAGGACGGCACACTTGACGACGACCTTTCTCGTCGTGATTTCACAATCAACGCTCTCGCTATAAAAGTCAATGCCGACGGTTTCGGCGAAGTTATCGACCGCTTCGGCGGAGTCGACGACATCGCACGACGTATAATCCGCACACCCCTCGATCCCGACATAACATTCAGCGACGACCCTCTGCGGATGATGCGCGCTATCCGCTTCGCCACACAACTCCAGTTCGACATTCTACCCGAAACGTTCGACGCTATCCGACGCAACGCTCCCCGGATAGAGATTATCACAGCCGAACGCATCAAAGACGAGCTCTTCAAAATCATGGCATCGCCAAAGCCGTCTATCGGCTGGAAACTACTCCTGGACAGCGGACTCCTCGCCATTATCCTTCCAGAGCTCGCGAGAATGAAAGGAATCGACGTGGTCAACGGACGCGCCCACAAAGACAACTTCTACCATACCATGGGAGTCCTCGACGCCGTGGCCGCTGCATCCGATAAAGTACTCCTGCGCTGGGCAGCACTCTTCCACGATATCGGCAAGCCCGTCACGAAGCATTTCGATCCCGTGCGTGGCTGGACATTCCACAATCACAACTTCGTAGGCGCAAAAATGGTCAAGACCATTTTCCGGCGCATGAAGTTCCCCCTCGGCGCCGACCTCGCATATGTAGCAAAACTCGTAGAGCTCCACATGCGCCCCATTGCACTGGTTGAGGACGAAGTCACCGACAGTGCCGTGCGACGCCTCGCAAACTATGCCGAAGAAGATCTCGACGACCTGATGATTCTCGCACGCGCCGACATAACAAGTCGCGACGAAGCTCGCAAGGCTCGCTATCTGGCTAACTTCGACCTTGTAGAAGAAAAATTCCGCGCTACGCACGAAAAAGACGTGGAGCGAAACCGAAAGAACCCCGTCGACGGCACCGAAATTATGCAGCTTTTCGGCCTTCCTCAGGGCCCCGACGTGGGCTTCTTCACAAAGAATCTCAAGCAGGCTATTAAGGACTGCGAAATCGAAGACAACCGCGAAGCCGCCTTCGCCTACCTCCTCAAGCTCGCGGACGAACGCGGAATAACTCCTCTCTACGATCCTATCGCGCGAGAGAAAGAACTTTCACAGCAAATTTCTCCCAACAACTGATGTACTACGTAACCAAACAACTCGAAATATCGGCAGCTCACCGCCTCGAACTCGACTACGAGAGCAAGTGCACCTCCCTGCACGGCCATAACTGGATAGTGACCGTACACTGCCGCGCTGCCGAACTTGATGCAAACGGCATGGTCACAGACTTCACCGACATTAAACGCATAGTGAGTGAACGCCTCGACCACAAGTGCCTCAACGACACCCTGACCTTCAATCCTACTGCCGAAAACATCGCACGCTGGATATGCGACAACGTAGCCAACTGCTACCGAGTCGACGTCCGCGAAAGCGAAGGCAACACCGCCTCATATGAAAGAGACTGAAACATATCGCGTCAACGAAATTTTCTACTCACTCCAGGGCGAAGGACGCTACACCGGCACTCCTGCTGTATTCCTGCGTTTCGCCGGGTGCAACCGCGCCTGCTCTTTCTGCGACACCGACCACTTCCCGTTCAAGGAAATGACAGGACCCGAAATCGCCGATGCGTGCGCCGCCTACCCCGCCCGGCATCTCGTTGTCACCGGAGGTGAGCCTCTCCTACAGCTCGACAGCGCCCTCCTGCGTCTGCTCAAGGCTCGTGGCTTCTACATCCAGATAGAGACCAACGGTTCGCTACCGGCGCCTCCCGAAGTCGACTGGGTCACCTGCTCCCCTAAAGACGCTCCATGGCGCATCGACCGTGTGGACGAACTCAAAATAGTCTTTCAAGGCCAGGATGTCGAAGAGACAGCATCACACTTCGATACAATATTGCTATATCTTCAGCCTTGCTCAGGGCTCAACATCCACGAGACCGTGAACTACATCCTCGACCACCCGCGTTGGAAACTTTCTCTCCAGACCCACAAGCTGATCGACATCCAATGACATCTCTTCTCCGCATCATATTCGCCATATCCGCCCTATGCTTCTGTCTGGGAGCAACAGCTCAGAACGATCCGCGGCTCATCTCTGATCGCGATACCACTATCTATTTCGTCAACGTCTTCCCCGGTAGTGAGATCTACGAACTCGAAGGACATTCCGCAATACTCGTATCTACACCTCAACGCGATATCGCGTACAATTTCGGAGTTTTCGACTTTGACTCTCCCAATTTCGTATGGCGCTTCGTAAAAGGAGAAACCGACTATCTTGCCGTAGCATGGCCCTGGCTTGGGTTTCTGTATCCATACACTGTTTCCGGCAGGCACGTTCGTGCTCACCGCCTCAACCTCACCCCCGAAGAAACACAAGAGGCCGTACGGCTTCTCGAAGAAAACGTATTGCCCGAAAACGCAGTCTACCGCTACAACTATGTGAAAGATAACTGCGCCACACGTCCTCTCAATGCAATAGAGAGAGCTCTCTCCGACAGCATTTCACTTTCAGCGGCTCCGGCCGAGAACTACGCTCATCCGCTTACGTTCCGCAACGTCATGCGCCACTATCACACCAACTATCCGTGGTATCAGTTCGGCATCGACCTTGCTCTCGGTAGCGGAATCGACGAGCCTCTACCCCGAAGAGCGGCGGCTTTCGCGCCGGTAGAGCTCGACGCCATGCTCGAAGGTGCCACAGTTGGCAACCGACCATTGGTACTCGACACTATCGAACTCGACCGTTTTCCTGCCGACTACGCCGTAAAATCGCCGACACCCTTCCTGCTCCGCCCACTCACTGTGTTCTGGATCTTCTTCGCTTTCACCTTAGCAATCAGCGTTTTTGATATACGCCGCCGACGTCTCAGCCGTTGGTTCGATACCATTTTCTTCACAATCCTTGGCCTCACCGGACTACTCCTCACCTTCCTTATATTCATTTCAGTCCATGAGGCAACCTCGCCCAACTGGCTCTACATCTGGCTCAACCCCTTATGCCTGCTCGTACCGGCACTTATTTGGATAAAAAGAACAAAAAGAGTGCTTATTTGCTATCAAATCGCTAACTTTGCAGTTCTGACAGGCCTATTGGCCTTCTGGCCTCTGATTCCACAGTCTGCCAACCCCGCGTTTTTTCCTATCATATTGGCAGAAATGCTGAGATCGGCGACCTATGTGTACCTGCAGACAAATAACCGATCAACAAAACAAGTTTTAAAGTGAAAGTAAACCGCCGTTGCCGCCTGATCGACACCCCAGCAGTACCACGCTTTGTAGTGGCGCTCGTGGCTTCGTTTGCCGCCTTAGGTATAGCTGCAGCCGACACAGCCCAGGCAAAACTGCTGGTAAATATCGTAGTCGACGGTTTGGACACCGACTATCTCGACCTGCTGCGCGACCGTTTCGGCGAGGGCGGCTTCAAACGGTTCGAGCGCGACGGTGCCATAATATCGCATGCCGACTTCGGCCCGGAAAAAAAAGCGGCCGCTGCCTCGGCAACACTTCTCACCGGCGCGGCCCCATCTCTCAACGGCATCGGGGCTTCTACCGTCTACGACCGCGAGCGTTTGCGCGTGGCCGATATTTACTTCGATCCTGAAGTTCTCGGCAACTTCTCAACCATACCCTTCTCGCCCAAGGCACTTCGCGTAAGCACCATAAGCGATGAGGCACGCATAGCCTCCGGCGGAACATCCGTAGTCTATGCCATAGCCCCCGATGCTCCCACAACCCTCGCTCTTGGAGGTCATGCGGCAAACGCCTCCCTATGGCTCGATCCAAAGACCGGCAACTGGGCTTCCTCAACGTATTTCAAAGAAATGCCCGGGTCGGTGGCCACACGCAACCGTACTCACCCCCTCTCGGTGCGGCTCGACACCATGAGTTGGACTCCGGCACTCGCTCCCGAAGCATATCCTGCCGTCCCCGACCATCTCAGCCGATATCCTTTCCGCTACGTTTTCCCCCGCTCAAACACTGAGCGTCTCGACATGTTCCAGGCTTCGCCTATGGTCAACCGCGAAGTCACAACTGTTGCCGCCGATCTGCTCTCCACTCTTCAGATAGGACATCACGAAGGCGTCACCGATGTACTCGGAATTGGCTACACGCTACAGCCCTTCGACTACGGAAAGAATCCCGACAACCGGGTGGAGATTATGGACGCCTACGTACGTCTCGACGCAAATCTCGCCTCTCTGCTCAACGATATCGACCAGCGCGTAGGTCTCGATCATACGGTGATAATGTTGGCAGGCACACCGCCCCGCACACGTACACGTCGCGATTCCGACCAGTGGGGTGTCCCCTCAGGAGAATTCTCTACACGCAAAGCCGTCTCGCTGCTCAACATGTATCTTATAGCCGTCTATGGCAACGGCGACTACGTCACCGCTTACCACGACGGCAATATATATCTCAACCACAAGCTTATCAAGGAGCGCTCGCTCGACGAAGCCGAAGTTCGTAGCCGCGCCGCAGCCTTTATGGCGCGCATGACCGGTATAGACCGTGTTCATACTATCGACGAAATCATAGCGGGGCACGCTGGCGAACAGGCAGAAGCGCTCCGCCGCAACACCGTAGCTTCCAACGCCGGAGATCTCAAGATCCTCGTGGCTCCCGGGTTCGAGATTGTCGACGACTACAATAGCGTAGTCCGCGCCGACCGTGTACCTATGGTCGAACGTGCGGCTGCGACCACCGCTCCTGTTTTCATCCTCGCGCCCGGCATTGCCTCTCAGACCATAGGCACGCCGGTCGACGCACGGGCCGTAGCTCCCGCAGTATGCCGTATCCTGCGCATACGTTCGCCCAACGGTGCAGCACAGGCTCCCCTGCAGCTTCTCAAAAAATAAGCTCCGCGGAGCTCGAAATTCCCTGAAATTTCGTAACTTTGCACCCGGCGCATACTTGCGTCGGCAACAACCGTTTTATATTCTCACGAAAAAAATCACACCATATATGTCATTTACTTCTTTACTTAAAAAGGTTTTCGGCGACAAATCCACCCGCGACCTCAAGGCTATCACTCCCATTGTGGAGCAGATAAAGGCAAAAAAGCCTGAAATGGAAAAACTTAGCAACGATGAGCTCCGTCAGTGCATTACAGATGTACGCGCCGACATCGCCGCCGCCACCAAGGCCGACAACGAAGCTGTGGCACAGCTCCGCGAGGAAGTCGAAACCCTCCCCTTCGAAAAACGTCAGCCTCTCTGGGACAAAATCGATGCTCACGAGAAAAAGATTCTTGATATTATAGAAGACAAGCTCAACGAGCATCTACCCACTGTTTTCGCCGCCGTACGTGAAACCGCCGCCCGATTCGCGAAGGGAGAACCTGTAGTAGTCACAGCGTCGGAGTTCGACCGCGATCTCGCCGGACAAGGACGCGAATTCGTGTCGATCGAAGGCGACAAAGCAATCTGGAAAAACAAATGGATGGCAGGTGGTAACGAAATCACCTGGGACATGACCCACTACGACGTGCAGCTCATCGGCGGTATCGTACTTCATCAGGGCAAGATCGCCGAAATGGCTACAGGTGAAGGTAAGACTCTCGTGGCAACCCTCCCCGTATTCCTTCGCTCACTCTCAGGCCGCGGCGTACATGTCGTGACAGTCAACGACTACCTCTCAAAGCGCGACTCCGAGTGGATGGGACCGCTGTATATGTTCCATGGCGCTTCGGTCGACTGCATCGACAAGCACCAGCCCAACACTCCTCAGCGCCGCAAGGCCTATGAATGCGACATCACTTACGGTACCAACAACGAGTTCGGCTTCGACTATCTGCGCGACA
>CAYYQS010000126.1:0-6363 GCA_964472555.1 uncultured Bacteroides sp. | reverse complement strand
GAGGTGCGGACGTTTGTGAAACGTTCGTAGTGTCCGAGGTCGAGGTCGGCTTCGTGTCCGTCTTCGGTGACGTAGCATTCGCCGTGTTCGTAGGGATTGAGAGTGCCTGGGTCGATGTTGATGTAGGGGTCGAACTTCTGAATGGTGACGCGTAGGCCCCTGGCTTTCAGGAGGCACGCAAGTGATGAAGAAATGATTCCTTTGCCGAGCGACGACACCACGCCGCCGGTCACGAAGATGTATTTAGGTTCCACGCTTTGCGTTGTTTTCGATTGTTTGTACAAAACTACTGCAAATTTACGATTTTTTTCGCATTCGCGCAAATCTCTATTATTGGACGGGGTCGGTGATGCGGACTATCTCGCTGGTGCCCAGACGTGAACTGAGGAAATTGCCGAGCGGGGCGAGGAAGGTATAGGTGCCTGCGGCAGTTGTAAAGGGGGCTGCCGAGAGGTAAAGAGCAGATGTGGATCCGTCGGAGCTGCGTAGTTCTATCGTTACTGTGCGAGTGGAGTGCGGGATGTCAACGGCTACCAGATGCCCGCGATACCGGTAGAGCCGGTCGGTGATTTTTTCGGCGTCGGCCGGGTTGAAGTCGCGCAGCTGTTCGGGCACGACTTTATCCCAGGGGTAGCCGGTGCAGGCGAAGAAGTCGAAGTTGACGCGGTTCATGGTGTAAAGGGGAACCTGGGAGGCTATTGTGCGGTGGCAGAAGTGTCCCGGGAGGCCGTCGGCAGCTATTCTGTTGGCTTGCTGAGCTTCGGTGCGCATTCGTGCCGCCCAAGGTATACATGATGATATCTGGATTACGGTTGCTGTGATTATCAGGATTCCTGCGATGCTCCAAGCTTTCCCTTTGAAACGTTTCATGCGCCCGATGAAATATGCGATACCGACAGCGGAGAAGAGCAACATGCTCCACGCGGGGCGGTAGTCGCCCATGAAGCATCGCCAGATTCCCCACCCGGCGATAGAAGCACCGAAGATAAAGGATAGCCGAGGTGTGAGGAATTGTTTTCTCAAACGACTATTTAGGAATATGATTAACGTGATGATGAAGAAGAGGTAGAACAGCGCCCCGAGGCGGAGTCCGAGCCAGAGTCGGTAGAGGTTTTCAAAGGTACTCATTCCTTCGCTGCGGAGTGCTGTGCCGGGGGCGAGGTAGAGGGTGAGAATGGCTAAGATGAGGCAGCCACTCCATGTGGCAGTCGTGACCGAGCGGTACCTGGGATAGAGAATTACGAGGAGGAGTATACCTCCGAGTATGCTGATAGTGAATGCTTCGTGCCACAATCCGATAATGTAGGCGCAGGGGATGACGGCGATTATTCCGGAGGGCTTCTGTCTTAGGATCATCCTTGCGCTCCAGAGTGCCAAGGCCGAGGGGAGGGAGTAGTTGAAGGCGAATGTCTTGAGGAGCATTCCCTCGTACCATGGTTCTATACACATGTAGAGCGCGATCATTGCGGCGAAGGCAAATAGGTTGCGCCTCCAGACACCGGCGAGCCGGGCGCCGAACAGGAAGGTGATAAAGAGGGCGGCTCCGGCTATGACGCTCGGTATCCACTGAGGGAGGGGGCAGATAAGGAGGTAGAGTATGTTGGCCAGACGGATGTTGTCGAGGGAGTAGCGTTGAATTACTCCGACGGAGAAGTCGTGCCACCATGAGCGGGGTGAGGGGTCGGCTAAGAAGCCCTGCATCTGCTCAAGATAGTTCCAGTCGTCGTAGAGGACTGGGTGGAGGCAATACAGAATGGTGTAAGCGAGGGCAACTGCGAGTGCTCCGCAGATATAGGGCAGAGACTTTTTCCAAAGGTGTTCCATGTTCATTCACCTTCCGGAGTGATGATGACTCCGCTAATGTTTTCCCACTTGAGACGCATGCTGATTACTCCCGGCCGACAATAGAGATATTCCTTGCCGTCGGCCCCGTGGAATGGTGTGAAGTAGCCGCTTGTGGAAATTCTGCGACCGTTGATGATGAAGTCGACAACGTCGTCATCTGTTCTTCCGGGGAAATCTTCGAGTACAACGTGTTTGCCGTCAACGATATATGCTTTGCTTATGTTGGATGTGCCAACCGAGGCTTTCTCAGGGAGGAATGAGGAAAGGGCGGTTGGGATTGTGCGCCTTGTCGAGTAGGTCCATGCATGCAGGCCGTTATAGTTTACTTTTCCGAAGATATACCATGGCGCATCCTGCGGCTCGCGGGTGTCGTAGAATACTTCTCCGGTGGTTGAAGCCTGGTCGAGTGCGCGGATTGTATTATAATCGTGCATGTAGGCTCGGGCGTAGGGGATGCATGCAGCCAGATGAACGTATATTATTAATAAGGAAAGGACGGTGAGTGTGCGGTTGACCCACGAGGGTATTTTCCCGGCTAGAGGAAGGATAATTAAGGAGATGCCGATGATTGCGCTTAGGTTTAAGATCCAAGTGAGTCGGGCACCAGTCATCCATAGCAGCCATACGGCGAATCCTCCTGCACAAGTGCCGTAGATAGTGAGTAGGGCCGGATGATTGATTTTCTTCCACCAGCTTCTTACCAGGATAGCGCAAAGGGTGATAAGGCATAAGAGTATTGCCGAAGGTGCGTGGTGAAGGAAGTGAAAGAAGTTGAAAAATCCGTAACCAAAAAGTCCGTTGGATGCGCGTACTCTTGTGCCGGGAACGAGGAACAGAAGGTAGAATACGCCGATAGCCATGCCGATAAGGAGGAAGAGGGCGGTGCGAGTGCGGAATCGCTTGTAGAAGGTGATGCACACGAGGAGCCCTAAGCCGACGGGCCCTGCGCTACCCTCGTGACACCATGCGGTGAGGAATCCGAGAGCGAGTGCTGCAAGGATGCTCAGGCGCTTGCCGTGGATGAAGACGTAGAGGACGAGCAGCGCCGGGATTGAGGCGACAACATAATTGAGCGAGAACATGGTGGTGAACATGTGGTCGGCCCAAGGGAGGGTGAAGATATAGAGGAATATTATGCCGCAGAAGAGCCAGAGGCTTTTCTTCCATACTCCTGAAATTTTGGCTATCAGGTAGATGTTGACTATCGAACAAGCACTAAGTAAACCGGAGAGAATCCATTTGGGGATTATCAGCAGAGGTGTGGCGATAAGATTGAAAAGACGCCCGTTGTCGTAGAAGAAACGGTAGTTGAAGCTATCTTTCCACGATTCCATGAGAGTGCCGAATCCGGGATCGGCAAAGAATGGGGCGAGGAAGTTGCGGAAGTGCTCATCGTCGATCACGAAGGGGGTGAAGTAATATATGATCCACAGGAAAATCCAGAGTATGGCGAGCGGGAGGAGGTAGGTTAAGGAGTGTCGGAAGGCGGATGTCATAAGTCTTCACGGATTAAGGTAAAACCGGTGAGGGGATGACCGGCTGCCAGTTGATATAAGTTTAGAGGGGCGGCGTAGCAGAAAGTGCCTTGCCCGTTAGTGAATTCGGAAAGGAGGCAGACTGTTTCGAATGTGCGCCCTGCCGTGATGCTGCAGATCCACGCTGTGCCAGGCCCGTAGTGCGCGGGAACGACGATGAGACCGCGGTAGAGCATGGCGCCGTCGGGACTGTCGAGAGGTGTGGCTTCTTCGGGTGAAAAGTCGGCGAGCTCGGCGGGAATGCATTGCCAGACCGGGTACCCTCCGAGGAGGTAGATGTCGAAGTTGACGCGGTTGAGGGTGTAGCGGGGAACTGTGGCAGCACAGGAGCGCTCGACAAAGTGACCGGTACCACCGTCGGCCGCGGCTTTCTCGGCTATTCGGTATTCGTTGTTAAGACGTAGTGCGTAGGGGAGGCAGAGAATGAGCTGGATGACGGTGAGGGCAAGCAGGATTGTGCCGGTGTTTTGGCCTAAACGCGCCGACAGCATGTGAAGTCGGCTGCAGAGATAGGCTAGACCGCAGCAGGAGTAAAGTATCATCGGCCATGCAGTCCGGTAGTCGGTCATGAAACAGCGCCACACTACCCACCCGGCTGTCGCGCTCCCGCAAATAAGGATAAATTCGGGACTCAAGAAGTGTTCCCGCAGTTTTTTGCGGGAGATTATAATTGCAGAAAAGAGGATGAAGAGGTAGAACGAAGCGCCGGTGAGGAGGCCGTGCTGGAGCTTGAAGAGGTTTTGAGGCATGAACATGCCGTTGCCGCGATATGATGTGCCCGGCGTGAGGGCGAGGACGACGATAGCGGCACACAGCGCGAAGAGCCATGAGAAGGTCGTGGCGTTGCGGTACCGTGGAATGAACAGGAGGCAGACCGTGCCTCCGATCATGGCTGCGGTAAAGCCTTCGTGCCACATTCCGGCCAGAAAGCCGAGAATAATGGCGGCCAGCGGACGAGTATTGTTTTTGAGGACGGCTACGGAGAGGCAGAGTGCGATAGCTGAAGAAGTCACGTAGTTGAATCCGAAGGCTTTGGTGAGCATGTATTCCCTCCAAGGCGGGAGCATCATATATAAAAATGCAAATACGCCGAATGCAGCCAATTGCTTCCCACAGAGTCGCCAAGCCGCAATGAGGGTGAGATAGAGGCTTGCCCCCAGTACAATAGCGGGGATGCCAGCCGGGAAGAGCATGAGTAGGGAGACTGCGGCGTTTGAGAAGCGAAGGCTGTCGAATTCAAACTGGTGCGTAATGGCGGCGCAAGCGTCTTCGAAGAAGCTTGATAGAGAGGGGTCGGCTCTGAAACTGTCGAAGAATTTCCGGAAAGCGATGTCGTCGAGCGCGTAAGGCTGCAGCCAAGCCATAATGGCGTAGAGCAATGCGATCGCGGCACTCCAGAGGATAACTGACCGGCGGTTCTTCATGATACTGTGATGAGTTCGGCAAGGAGAAGTGCTACTGCGTAGGCAAACATCAGCACGGAAGTTATGGCGAGGAATTTGGTGAGTGGTCGACCGTAAGTGGCTGACATTCTTTTTACTATTATTCCTGACAAGGCTAAGTATAGGACGGGAACGGATATCCACCCCTTTCCTAAGCCCGACCAAACACCGAGCATCAGAGCTGCTGCGCACAGAGCAAAAAATGCATAGAGTGTGATTACGGTTTTTCGTCCGAGTGCTGTGGCGAGTGTGTGCTTTCCGACGGCGCGATCGTCGGGGATGTCGCGGAGGTTATTGACGATGAGCACATTAGCGCCCATGAGCCCTATCGACAGTGATGTGAGGAATACGGGCTGAGACCACTCGAGAGCCATTACGTAATATGTGAGATTGACCGGGACGATGCCGAAGAAGGCGATGACGGCAATTTCGCCGAGGCAATGAGTAGACAGAGGCCATGGACCGGTGCTGTAGGCTAAGGCTCCGAGGAAAATAAGTGCACCTGCGATAATCAGCCACCAGCCTCCCCAATAGACGAGGGAAAGACCGCAAATGGCTGCTGCACCGAGGAGCGCGAAAGTGGCGCGTTTCATGGCGGCCGGGGCGATTTCGCCCTCTGTTACGCCTCTGCGGGGACCTTCTCGCCCGGCTTTATCCCGCCCGGCTTTGTAGTCGTAGTATTCGTTGGCAAAGTTTGATGCAGTCTGGCACAGGAGCGCGAAAATCAGGCAGAGCAGAGCCTGGGGCCACGCGAAAGTTCCGTCGCCGACAGCAAGGGCAATAGCGGCGAGCACACCAGCTGCCGATACCGGCAGTGTGCGGAGACGCATTGCTTCAATCCATGCTTTAGTCATATATATTAATGTATTTGTGCGCAAAATTAGTAAAATCTTCCCGAATATGGAAGGAAAGAGTAGAGTAGCTGAGTGTTCGGCTAATATGTTGAAAAGATTTTTTAAGAATTCTGTCTCGGTTTGCGAAAAAAAGTGTATCTTTGCAGCGTTGTTGCAATACCATGCCCGTTCGAGAACGTTAGTTTGGCAATGTAAATGGTTTGTAATCAATCTCTTCTCCTCTAAGTTGGCGTAAAAAAGATGCCGACGGCACATTTCTTGACCGATGAAAATATAATAAACAATCATATATGATATCATCAGCCATTTTTGGAATTGAGAACAACGGTCTGCTCGCCATAACGGCGTTGCTCACCGGTCTGGGGCTTGTCTTCCTGGCATTAGGAATTGCCAAGTTGATCTCACCCCGCTCGTTCAACCCACAGAAAGGAGAAGCTTACGAGTGCGGTATCCCCACACGTGGCGAGAGTATGTCGCAGTTTAAAGTCGGCTACTACCTCTTTGCAATTCTATTCCTAATGTTTGACGTCGAAACAGTGTTTCTCTTCCCCTGGGCGGTAAGGATGCGCGAACTCGGCGTCAATGGTTTGTTAAGCATCGCCGTGTTCTTCGGCATACTTGTGCTGGGTCTCGTTTACGCCTGGCGGAAAGGAGCTCTTGAATGGAAGTAACTACCAAAAGCATGCC
>CAYYQS010000125.1:0-6404 GCA_964472555.1 uncultured Bacteroides sp. | reverse complement strand
AAAAAAGATATCTCCAGAGGCTAAAAATGTGTCATTATAAATTTTAAAAACAATAAAGACACAATTCGGTTACTGATTTGCATGATGTCTACAAAATTTAGTTATTTTGCAGTATAAAAACATTCATCATGTCATCTTCATCCTCGTTGGGTCATATACTGGTTGTCGATGATGATCCGAACATCACTGAGCTGCTGCGCGTAAACCTCACAAGCGAAGGATATTCAGTAAAGGTGGTAGACTGCGCGGAATCAGTTGACCGGGCGGATCAGGGAGAAACCCGCCTTGTGATAGTTGACTCCATGAACAAGCCTTACAGCGGCATGGATCTCATTTTCGACTTTAAGGATGACCCCCAGACCGAACACATCGGTATCATACTCTACTCGTCTTTCAAAAGCGAGCGCATGGTAATCGACGCCCTCGACGCCGGTGCCGATGACTATGTGGTGAAGCCGTTCTCGCTCAGGGAGATGATAGCACGCGTAAAGTCGGTACTCCGCAGGCATTCCGCGCGCCCCAAAAGAGGCAACATAATATCTTTCCATGAAATGACTGTCGACCTTGCGACCCAGGCCGTCAAGATTGACAATCAACCCATTACTCTATCCAATAAGGAATACGCCATACTGATACTCCTGCTTAAGAACGCCGACAACTACGTGCCCCGCATAGAAATCTTCCGCAATGTGTGGAACGATGATACTGCAGGCGCAAACGAGCGCATCGTAGACACGAATATATCGCGTCTGCGCAAAAAGCTCGGCGAATCTATCGGAGCAAGAATAGTAAACCGCTCGGGCCACGGATACATGATAAGCTGAGCACACCGATATCCGGCGCCTATCCTGATTCACTCTATTATAAACTAAAACCACATAGCTTTGGACTTACCACCGGCCGAACCCGGACATTTGCTTTTTTCTATCCCGGCTTTTTTCGCCGCACAAATCAACATCCACGATTTCGGAACGCCGCAGATATGCGCGCTGGCAGCAGCCCTTCTGTGTCTGATAATATCAGGCTTCGTCAGCGGCAGCGAAATGGCATTCTTTTCGCTCACTCCCTCGCAGTGCGAGGAACTTGATGAAACGCCTAAAGGAGAAGGTATCCGTCGCCTGCTGACCGATCCTCAGCGGCTTCTGGCCACGATTCTCATAGCCAACAATCTTGTGAACGTGACTATTGTAGTGCTGTGTAACTTCGCTCTCGGGCCTATTTTCGCAGGCATGAGCGCGGTGTGGAGTTTTGTGCTTCAGACAGTGCTTCTCACATTCCTGATCCTCCTTTTCGGCGAAATCATTCCGAAGTTATACGCCAACAGCAATAACGCTGCGTGGGCACGGTCGGCACTTTCGCCGCTAACTTTCATCTATAAACTCCTCAGCCCGCTCTCGCGGTTACTGGTGAAGTCGGGAGGAATAGTGCGGAAAGTAGTGGTAAAGGAAGCACCGGACATCACGCCTTCCGACCTTAGCCGCGCCCTCGAGATAACCGAAGGCACTACCGGCGACGACAAGGAAATGCTTGAAGGAATCCTGAAATTCGGCGATACGACGGCATCGGAAATCATGACTCCCCGCGTCGAACTCACTGACCTGAACATGAATTTCACATTCGATCAGGTAATGGCAGTGGTGCTCGAAAGCGGATATTCCCGCATGCCCGCCTATGAGGACAATCAGGACAATATCAAGGGAATTCTATATTCTCGTGACCTGCTGCCCTATATAGGCGCAAAGACCGACAGCAACTTTGAATGGCAGAAACTGCTTCGCCCGGCCTACTTCGTGCCGGAATCGCGCCAGATAGACGATCTGCTCGAAGACTTCCGCAAGCTTAAGATTCACATGGCTGTGGTGGTAGACGAATTCGGGGGTACGCAAGGCGTGGTAACTCTCGAGGATGTGCTGGAAGAAATAGTGGGCGACATCGACGACGAATACGATGAACCCGACACAGCCTACAAGCGTCTGCGCGACGATACTTATATCTTCGAGGGCCGCATACCACTGACGGACTTCTTCCGCATCACCGACCTTGACCCTGACGACTATGAGGAGGTGACGCAGGACGTGGAAACTCTTGCGGGAATGCTTCTTGCCATAAAGGGCGATTTCCCCAAGGACAAGGAGCCCCTTGTTTACGGACGGTGCCGCTTCCTGGTGCTTGATATCAGCGATCACCGCATCACCGAAGTGCGCGTGAAGGTAATGCCCGAAATTCAGGAATAATGCACTCCCGGCAAGCAATAGCACTTGTGGCGGGCGTATTGGTATCGGCCGCGGCGTCTTGCGGAGGCGGACACGATTCGGCCACACCGCTTCCACGCCGACATGCCTTCCCGCGGATAGAAAGTCTCGACACCACCCGGCAGCATCTCTCTGCCGCTTCACTCCCCCTCACTCTGAGCGCTTCGGCCATAAGCGAGGCACCCCGACCCGATTGGATCACAGCAAGCTATCCTACCTTAGGAGCCACGCTGCACCTGTCGGTGAGCCGCTTTGCCGATGACCGTACGCTGGCCGAAGCGATTGCGAACCGTCGCCAGCGCATGGCTCTCAATGCCGGGGGAGGGACACCGCGCACCGACAGTTTTGCGACCCCTGAAGGGTGGATGTGCGAGCGCGTGACAACGCCTGAACGCGTAGCCACGCCCGTGCAATTCATTGCCGCGGGTCCGGGCCACACCCTTGTGAGCGGGGCTTTCGCACTCGGAGGCAGTCTCGCCCCCGCCGACTCGCTAAGGCCTATTGTCGAGGAGCTCGACAACGAAGCTTTCAGGATACTCACCGCTCTTCCTGCCGACACAGAGGGAAGATGAATCTACCGTTCGACCTTTATCTCGCCCCTATAGAGCAGGGGAGCACACCGCGCCACGACCGCGAGGAAGCGGCGGTGCGCTCGCTCGTATGCGAGGCTTTCCGACAAGGGGCTCGAAGGCTCCACGACGCTCTTGGAGCGCCTTATATCGTGGGGAGTGAGGATGCCGCAGGGAAATACATATCACTCTCACATTCACGGCTTACGGCTGCGCTTGCGGTGAGCGAGCGGCCTATCGGCATAGACATCGAAGAAAACCGAGAGCAACTACTGCGAGTAGCCCCGCGTGTGCTCTCGGAGGAGGAGCTGGAGTATTACTCCGGACGCGAATTCGGACTGCTGGAAGCATGGACGCTCAAAGAAGCGCTGTTTAAGGCCTCCCGCAGCCTCTCTGACGGCGAAATGGACTTCAGACGACAACTTCATCTACCTCTCGATGCAGACGCAACAGCGCGCGCGTATGACAGCTGTGGGAAAATCTTAGGCATATACACAGCAACGGCCGCGATTCTGCCCGACGGACAGATGCTCGCAGCCGTGATACAGTGTGAGAAGGGATAGGCGGTCTTACTGCTTGACGTCGAGGCGCCGCTTAACGTAGTCGATGACCAGATCGGCCAGATCTTCAAGGGGCAGCGACGACGAGTCGAGGCAGAGATCGTAGCTGTCGGCGCGCCCCCACTTCTTGTCGGTGTAGAAATTGTAGAAGTTGGCACGCAGTTTATTGGTGCGCTCAGCCAGAGCTATAGCCTGCGATTCGGTAGTGCAGTCGAGGCGCTCCACGATTCTCTTGGCACACTCCTTGAGGGGTGCATGGACGAAAATATTCACTACATTAGGCACATCGCGCAGGATATAGTCGGCACTCCGGCCCACTATAACACACGGCTCTGTGCGGGCAAGTTCGTGAATGAAATCGCACTGGGCCCGGTAGATACCGTCGGGGGCGCTCGAATTGTCGCCTATCCACGACATGGGATAGAAGCCCATTGAGAACGGTATGATACCACCCATGACTTTGGGCGCACGCTCATCGTTTTTCTCAAAGAATTCCACATTATAGCCTGCCTTTTCGGCAGCCTTCACCAGCAGTTTCTTGTCGTAGAAACCTATGCCAAGGCGGTCGGCAATAAGTTTGCCGAGAGCGCGGCCGCCGCTGCCGAAGCTACGGCCTATCGTGATTACGTAGTTCTTGGGAAGCAAAGTAGAGTAGAGTAGTAATTATTATTCTGATTTAGCTTTCTTTGCAGTCTTTTTGGGAGCTGCTTTCTTTGCAGCAGGTTTCTTTGCGGCGGGCTCTTTCTTCGCGGTAGCCTTCTTGGTGGTAGCCTTCTTCGGAGCCGGTTCTTTCTTCGCAGCCTCCTCGCGCTTTTTGTGCTCGATATTGTACTGCTCTACGTTCTTGCGCATCGAGGCGAGCTCCTTGTTGAGAGCCTGGATTTCGTCGCCCTGATTGCGGATAGTGGTGAGGAGGGCATTGAGCTCTTCGTTGCCTACCTGCGAGGGGAATTCTTCTTCAACACGCATCAGGAAGTCGGCGAGCACATTCATGTAGTTAGTGAAAGCCTGGAAAGGTGTTTCGTAGGGGCTGAAGGCAGGCGGATTCTTGGTGTTCATGTAGTAGAAGTGGTCGCAAGACTGGAGGTACTGCCAATCGCGCTTGAGGCTGCGGTTGCTGCACTCGAGGATACGCTCTGCCTGGGAGAAAAGCTTGTCGAAAGCTTCGTTCTGCATGCGGTTTCCGAGCCACATAGATGTGTCGCGCTCTTCGCCCGCACTCGAAATGGGGTGGAGTACAGAAAGCTCGTCGACGGCTTTGATCTTTGCAGCCGCTTCGGAGGGTGTGATGAACTCAAGACCGCGCTCCTCGGCAAACCGGGGTATAGCCTCGAGGAACTGGAAGATGCCTGTGGTGGCGGGGTGCTGCTCGCCAAAGGTCTCCATATTGAGGAAGATATTCACTATCTGCTCTTCGGCGGGAGTGGATGCGATCCAGTCGACATATTTGTCGGCAGTGAGAGGGAATTCGGGCCAGCTTGTGTCGCCGAAGCGGAGGGCGATGTCATCGCTCAGTTTGACGTTGCGGAGAAGCAGTTTAAGCTTGGGAGCGGAAGCGGCGGAGTATACGTAGTTGGGCGATTTCCAGCCGAGGATGTGCTTTGCACCTTCGGTGATTACGGCCTTGAAGCCCATTTCGACGAGCTGCGGGGCGAGGTCGTCGAAGTAGATGAGCTCGGTGTTGCGGATGACTTTGGGTTTAACTCCGAAGCGGGTCTGGAGTATGGAGGAGGTCTCCGCTACCTGCTGTGCGAATACTTCGGGATCGCGCAGTGAGGACAGACCGTAGGAGAAGGGCTGGGCTACAAATTCCACGCAGCCCGTATCGACGAGTTTCTTGAATAGGTCGAGGAGCTCGGGCACGTAGTGCTCGAATTGCTCGAAGGCGCATCCTGAAATGGCAATAGAGCACTTGAAGCGGCCTTTACCGGCCTCAATCATGCGGAGGAGCGTCTCGCAAGCAGGAATATAGGAATTGTGGGCCACGCGTGTGACGATGTCGTCGTTAAGGAAATCGTCGAAGTACCAGTGGTCCTTGCCGATGTCGAAGAAACGGTAGCGTTTGAGACGGAACGGCTGATGTATCTCGAAGTTGAAACAGATTGCTTTCATTGTAGTAAGTTTGTTTGGTGTTTAGCGGCCGAGAACTTTATTGTAAATATCGATAACCTTCTGGCCGGCTTTGTCCCAGGTTATCTGTGCTACTTCGGCAAGGCCGTCTTCGCGTAGCTGTTTGTATAGAGCGGGGTAAGATATTATGGCATGTATTGCATCGGCCATAGCGTCGATATCCCAATAATCGGTCTTGATAACGTTTGTGAGGATCTCGGCACAACCGCTCTGCTTTGAAATAATCGAGGGGACTCCCATCTGCATGGCTTCCAGAGGAGAAATACCGAAGGGCTCGGAAACTGAAGGCATCACGTATACGTCGCTTGCCTTGAGCATTTCGTAGACCTGCCGACCTTTCTGGAATCCGGGGAAATGGAAGCGGTCGGCGATACCGCGTTCGGCGGCAAGGCGTATCATTTTGTCCATCATATCGCCGGAGCCTGCCATTACGAAGCGTACGTTCGAGCAGTTGCGGAGCACCTTGGCGGCAGCTTCAACGAAATATTCGGGGCCTTTCTGCATGGTGATACGGCCGAGGAAGGTAATCACCTTTTCCTTGGGCTTGTTGGCCTGCACGTTGAGGAGCTCCTCGGAGAGGGGCGTAACGGCGTTGTGGACGGTGGTCACTTTGGCCGGGTCGATACCGTATTTTTCGATAACGGTCTGACGGGTGAGGTTGCTGACGGTGATGATGTGGTCAGCGTGGGTCATGCCGTCTTTCTCGATACCGAACACGGTGGGGTTGACATTGCCGCGCGAGCGGTCGAAGTCGGTGGCGTGGACGTGGATGACGAGGGGCTTGCCTGTGACCTGCTTGGCGTGGATGCCGGCGGGGTAGGTGAGCCAGTCGTGGGAATGGATCACGTCGAAGTCGAGCGTGCGAGCGATGACTCCGGCGGTGATGGAGTAGT
>CAYYQS010000124.1:0-6608 GCA_964472555.1 uncultured Bacteroides sp. | reverse complement strand
TACGCCCACGGGCATTTTCTTGCGGAGCTTGAAGTTGGAGATGTCCTTCTTCGAGAGTGTTGCAACGGCTTTCTGACCGGTGATTGCGGTAAGCTCGTTGATAGCGGTCTCGATGAGCTTCTTGTCCTGGGTTGCAGCGCCGATACCCTGATTGATAACGATCTTTTCAAGGCGGGGCACCTGCATTACGGTGGAGTAGTTGAACTCACGCTCGAGAGCCGGAACGATGCGTTCCTTGTAGTCTTTTTGCAGTGATGTGCTCATTATTTGATAACCTGGTTGGATTTTTTTGCAATGCGGACAACCTTGCCGTCCTCACGCTTGATAGCGATGCGGGTGGGCTTACCGGTCTTGGGGTCCACGAGGTTGATGTTAGAGATGTGGATTGGTGCTTCCTTCTTGATAAGACCGCCCTGGGGATACTGAGCTGAGGGCTTAGTGGCTTTTGTGACGATGTTGACGCCTTCCACAATTGCGCGGTCTTTGTCGCGGAGCACGGCGAGCACACGCCCGGTCTTGCCTTTGTCTTCACCGGCAAGGACGTAGACGGTGTCGCCTTTCTTGATGTGAATCTTGCTCATAAAGATAGGTGATGTTTAACTGATTTAGAGCACTTCGGGTGCCAGTGAAACGATTTTCATGTTCTTGGCACGTAGTTCACGTGCTACGGGACCGAAGATACGTGTTCCGCGGAGGTCGCCGTCGTTCTTAAGGAGAACGCAAGCGTTGTCGTCGAAACGGATGTATGAGCCGTCGGGACGGCGCACTTCCTTCTTGGTGCGCACTACCATTGCACGGCTAACGGTACCTTTCTTGACGTCTGCACCGGGGATTGCGTTCTTGACAGTGACCACGATGATGTCGCCTACTGAAGCGTAGCGACGGCCTGTACCGCCGAGAACATGGATGCAGAGCACTTCTTTTGCACCGCTGTTGTCGGCAACATTGAGGCGTGATTCAGTCTGTATCATTTTTTACTTAACTTTTTCAATGATTTCTACTAATCTCCAGCGTTTGGTCTTGCTGAGAGGACGAGTTTCCATGAGTCTTACGGTATCACCTACCGAGCACTCGTTGTTTTCGTCGTGAGCGTGATACTTCTTGGTCTTGTTGACGAACTTACCGTAGATGGGGTGTTTCTCTTTCCACTTAACGGTGACTGTTATAGTCTTTTCGCCTTTGTTGCTGGAGACCACGCCGATGCGCTCTTTGCGCAGGTTACGTTTTTCTTCCATGTTAGGCATGCTTATTTGTTGTTGAGTTCGCGCTGACGGAGCTCGGTTTTCACGCGGGCAATAGTGCGGCGGTCGGCTGTGATCTTTGCGGTGTTGTCGAGGGGAGTTACGGCGTGGTTGGCACGCTCCTGGAGGTATTCTTTCTCCAACTGCTGCAGACGGTCTTTAAGATCGGCTGTCGACATCTCGCGTATTTCTTCTTTCTTCATATCTGATTACACGTTCTGGGTGGGGTCGTAGTCGCGACGCACCACGAATTTGGTGACTACAGGAAGCTTCTGAGCAGCAAGGCGGAGAGCCTCTTTAGCGATATCGTAGCTTACTCCTTCGACTTCGATGATAATGCGGCCGGGAGTAACAGGCGCTACGAATCCTTCGGGGTTACCTTTACCTTTACCCATTCGGACGTCGGCAGGCTTGCGGGTGATGGGTTTGTCGGGGAAAATACGGATCCAGATCTGACCCTGACGCTGCATGTAGCGGGTCACTGCGATACGTGCTGCCTCAATCTGACGGCCGGTGATCCACTTTGTTTCCAGTGTCTTGATGCCGAATGATCCGAAAGCGAGCTGATTGCCACGCTGGGCAACGCCTTTGCTCCGGCCCTTCTGGGCGCGGCGGAATTTGGTTTTCTTAGGCTGTAACATGATTGTGTTTGCTTACGGATTGATTAACGGTTGGATTTCTGAGAGCGGAAACCGCCACGACGCTCGCGGCCTTTACCGGCAGCACCGCGTCCTTCTTTCTGACCGGTGGTGAAGTTGGGGGCGAGATCGCGCTTGCCGTATACTTCGCCGCGGCAGATCCATACCTTAACACCGATCACACCTACTTTGGTGTGTGCTTCTACGAGAGCGTAGTCGATGTCGGCACGAAGTGTGTGGAGGGGAGTACGACCTTCCTTGAACATTTCGGAGCGAGCCATTTCTGCGCCGTTGAGACGGCCCGAGATCTGGATCTTTACGCCTTCAGCGCCAGCGCGCATAGTGGAAGCGATAGCCATCTTGACAGCACGGCGGTAAGCGACCTTACCTTCGATCTGACGAGCGATAGTTGCTGCTACGATTTCTGCGTCGAGTTCGGGGCGCTTAACTTCGTAGATGTTGATCTGCACGTCTTTGTCGGTGATTTTCTTGAGCTCTTCTTTGAGCTTTTCAACTTCCTGACCGCCCTTGCCGATGATGAGGCCCGGACGTGATGTGCAGACGGTGATTGTGATGAGCTTGAGAGTGCGCTCGATCACGATACGCGAGACGCTGCATTTAGCCAGGCGTACGTTGAGGTATTCGCGGAGCTTGTAGTCCTCAAGAATGTTGTCGGGGTATTTTCCTTTCTCTGACCAGTTTGAGTCCCAGCCGCGGATTACGCCCAGGCGGTTGCTTATAGGATTAACTTTCTGTCCCATATATTAAGCCTCGGTAATGTGTTTGTTTTCGATTGTGTCAACGATTACCGTAACGTGGTTGGCACGCTTGCGGATGCGGTATCCGCGTCCCTGGGGCGCTGTGCGGAGTCGCTTGAGCATCGGGGCGCAGTTGACGTAAATAGTGCTTATGTAGAGCTCTCCGTCCTGAGCTTTTCTTTCGTTCTTCTCTTCCCAGTTAGCCACTGCAGAGCGCACGAGTTTCTCGAGGCGGGCGGCAGCTTCCTTATTAGAGAATTTGAGCATGCCGAGGGCGCGGAACACTTCCTTGCCACGGATCATGTCGGCAACCAGACGCATTTTGCGGGGGGAGGTAGGGATATTCAGGAGCTTTGCGAAAGCAATGCTCTTGTTTTCCTCCTTACGGCGGTCGGCTGCGAGTCTTTTTCTTTCTCCCATTATATTTGTCGTCTTTATTATCTGTTAAACGAAATCAGGCATTATTTTTTCTTATTGCCTGCATGGCCGCGGAATGTACGGGTCGGAGCAAATTCGCCGAGTTTGTGGCCTACCATGTTTTCGGTCACATACACGGGGATGAACTTGTTGCCGTTGTGAACTGCGAATGTCATACCCACGAATTCGGGTGCGATCATCGAAGCACGGCTCCAAGTCTTGATGACGTTGCTCTTGCCTGAGGCTGCCATGTCGGCCACTTTCTTTTCGAGCTTAACGCTGATGAAGGGACCTTTTTTTAATGAACGGCTCATATTGCTTTGCTATTTCAGATTACTTCTTTTTTCTTCTCTCGATAATGTACTTGCTGGACTGCTTCTTGGGCGCACGAGTCTTAAGACCCTTGCTGTAAAGGCCCTTGCGTGAACGGGGATGTCCACCTGAAGCGCGGCCTTCACCACCGCCCATGGGGTGGTCGACAGGGTTCATTACCACACCGCGGTTGCGGGGACGGCGACCGAGCCAACGAGAACGGCCGGCTTTGCCGGAGCGTTCGAGCGAGTGTTCGCTGTTGCCTACTGTACCGATCGTAGCGCGGCACTCGGCGAGGACCTTGCGGGTCTCACCAGAAGGTAATTTGATGATAGCGTAGTTGCCCTCGCGGGAAACAAGCTGGGCGAAAGTACCGGCAGAACGTGCCATGAAGGCACCCTGGCCGGGACGGAGTTCGATGCAGTGGATAACTGTACCTACGGGGATTTTGCTCAGGGGGAGGGTGTTGCCTACTTCGGGAGCGGCTTCGGGGCCGCTGAGAAGGGTTGCACCTACCTCGAGACCGTTAGGAGCGATGATGTAAGTCTTCACTCCGTCTGCGTAGTAGAGAAGGGCGATGCGAGCCGAGCGGTTGGGATCGTACTCGATAGTCTTTACTACAGCAGGAATGCCGTCGCGATTTCTCTTAAAGTCAATGAAACGGTATTTGCGCTTGTGACCACCGCCAAGGTAGCGAGCGGTGAGATGACCTTCGTTGTTACGACCGCCGGAGGCGCGCTTGCCGACTGTAAGAGATTTTTCCGGTGTGGTAGCAGTGATTGTACCCTTAAACACACCGATGACCTTGTGACGCTGCCCAGGGGTAGTGGGCTTGAATTTTCTTACTGCCATTGTGATTAGATATTGCTAAAGAATTCGATGGACTGGCCGGGAGCTACAGTCACGTAAGCTTTTTTCCAGCGATCGGTCTTACCCTTGAGGAGGCCGCTCTTAGTCCAGCGGGATTTGTTCTTGCCGCGCATGATTGCTGTGTTGACATTCTCCACCTTAACGCCGTAGAGCTGTTCGATCAGAGATTTGATCTGGTACTTGTTGGCGTCGGGCGATACGCGGAAAGTGTAGCAGTTCCGCTTCTCGGTGAGTGCGGTTGCTCTTTCTGTGATTATGGGTTTGATAGAGATTTCCATTGTTTATGTATCTTCCGGAGTGGATTAAAGTTGATTGAGCACGTCAACGCTTGATTCGGAGAGAATCAGAGCGTTGTTGTCAAGTACGGCATACGTGTTAATGTCCGATGCAGTCATGATCTTGGCATCGGGCACGTTACGCATCGACAAATATACGTTATTATTTTTTTCCGACAAAACAAGAAGAACCTTTTTGCCTTCTACTTTAAGATTTTTAGCAAATTTTACGTATTCTTTAGTTTTGGGAGCTTCAAACTGTACGTTTTCAACTACGATGATCTCACCGGCAGCAGCCTTGAGGCTGAGTGCGGAGCGACGTGCGAGTTCCTTGAGCTTACGGTTGAGTTTGAAGCGATAGTCGCGGGGACGGGGACCGAAAACGCGGCCACCACCTACGAGCACGGGTGAGTTGATATCACCGATACGGCTGCCGCCTCCACCTTTCTGCTTGTGGAGCTTACGGGTAGAACCGCTCACTTCGCTGCGTTCTTTGGATTTGTGTGTGCCCTGACGGTGGTTTGCGAGGTACTGCTTAACGTCGAGGTAGAGGGCGTGCTCGTTGGGCTCGATAGCGAACACCTCATCGTTGAGGGTTACGCGGCGGCCGGTATCCTGGCCATTCTGGTTGTATACTGCGAGTTCCATTATTACTTCTCAATTAAGACGATTGAACCTTTTGCTCCGGGCACAGAACCTTTGATCATAACGAGGTTGTGTTCGGGAATCACTTTGATAATCTGAAGGTTTTGCACGGTTACGCGTTCGTTACCTGTCTGACCTGCCATGCGCATGCCTTTGAAGACCTTTGCGGGGTAGGAGCAGGCACCGATCGAACCGGGCTTGCGGAGACGGTTGTGCTGGCCGTGAGTAGCCTGACCTACACCGCCGAAGCCATGGCGCTTAACAACGCCCTGGAAGCCTTTACCTTTCGAGGTGCCGACAACGTCGACGAAGTCAGCCTCAGTGAAGAGGTCGGCTGTGATGGTGTCGCCGAGCTTATACTCGTCGCCAAATCCTTTGAACTCGGCCAAGTGTCTCTTGGGAGTCACACCTGCTTTGCGGAAGTGACCGAGCTCGGGCTGTGTGAGGTGCTTTTCCTTCTGCTCTTCAAAGCCGAGCTGGATAGCATCGTAGCCGTCGGTAGCTTCTGTCTTAACCTGAGTGACAACACAAGGACCTACTTCGATAACAGTGCACGGCACATTGCGGCCGTCGGCACTGAAAACGGATGTCATTCCGATTTTCTTTCCAATTAATCCTGGCATTTCTCTGATTGTTTATTTTGTGGGATAATTATTTCTGGATTGTGGGGATCAGCACTTGATCTCTACTTCTACACCGCTGGGGAGCTCAAGCTTCATCAGTGCGTCTACAATCTTGGGAGTAGCGTTGTAGATATCGATGAGGCGCTTGTAGCTGCTGAGCTGGAACTGCTCACGGCTCTTCTTGTTGACGAAGGTAGAGCGGTTGACAGTGAAGATGCGTTTGTGGGTGGGCAGGGGGATAGGACCGCTGATTACCGCGCCGATCGACTTCACCGTCTTTACAATCTTTTCGGCCGATTTGTCCACGAGCTGGTGGTCGTACGATTTAAGTTTGATACGGATGATGGGGTTCATATATTTTATGCTATTTTTTATTACTTGAGAAGATCGACACGGCCCTGACATTCTGTAAGAACGTCTTTGGCGATTGAGTTAGAAACCTCAGCGTAGTGCGAGAACGACATTGTAGAAGTTGCACGACCGGAGGTGATTGTACGGAGTGCGGTCACATAGCCGAACATCTCTGCAAGAGGAGCTTTGGCTTTAACGACACGCGCGCCGCTGCGGCTGGTTTCCATGCCTTCAACCTGACCACGGCGCTTGTTCAAGTCGCTGATCACGTCGCCCATGCTCTCTTCGGGCGTAACAACTTCGATCTTCATGATCGGCTCGAGAAGAACCGGACCTGCCTTTTCAGAAGCCTTCTTGAAGGCCTGGATGGCACAAAGCTCGAATGAAAGCTGGTCAGAGTCAACCGGGTGGAACGAGCCGTCGATCACGGTAACCTTGAGCTGCTCAACGGGGAAGCCGGCGAGAACACCGTTCTTCA
>CAYYQS010000123.1:0-6681 GCA_964472555.1 uncultured Bacteroides sp. | reverse complement strand
TGAAACGCTGGGGTAACATGTCGCGTACATTTACCCGTATCGGTAAGGAAATCACCATCGCTGCCAAAGCCGGCGGTCCCGATCCCGATTCAAACCCCCGTCTCCGCGTGCTGATGCAGAACGCCAAGGCTGCCAACATGCCCAAAGACACTGTAGAACGCGCCATCAAAAAAGCTACCGACAAGGATGCCGGTGACTACAAGGAAATCACTTACGAAGGATATGGCCCCTTCGGTATCGCCATCTTCGTTGAGGCCGCTACCGACAACAACACCCGCACCGTAGCCAACGTGCGTTCCTACTTCAACAAGCACGGAGGCAACCTCGGAACTCAGGGTTCGCTCACCTTCCTCTTTGAGCACAAGTGCGTATTCAAAATCAAACCGAAGGACGGTGTAGGTCTCGACGATCTCGAACTCGAACTCATCGATTACGGAGTAGACGAACTCGGCCACGATGAAGACGAGGACGGAAACGAACAGGTAGTGCTCTACGGCGCTTTCGAATCATACTCGGAGATTCAGAAATATCTCGAAGAGAACGGTTTTGAGATCATCTCCTCGGAATTCGAACGTATCCCCAACGACCTCAAGGACGTTACTCCCGAGCAGCGCGAAAGCATCAATAAGCTCCTCGAGAAGCTCGAAGACGACGAAGACGTGCAGAACGTCTTCCACAACATGCGCGACGACGAGGAATAATTCTCCTCAACTTTCTTAGTATGAAACAGATACCCGTATTGCTGCTCACGGGATACCTCGGGAGCGGCAAGACTACTCTGCTCAACCGTATCCTCACAAATGAGCGCGGAATACGCTTTGCAGTAATAGTAAACGACATTGGCGAGGTCAACATCGACGCTTCCCTGATCCAGAAAGGTGGAATCGTGGGAGGTAAGGACGACGGCGACCTTGTGGCTCTCCAGAACGGCTGCATATGCTGCACCCTTAAAATGGACCTTGTGGAGCAGCTCTCCGACATCGTGGCTACCGGTAAGTTCGATTACATCGTCATCGAAGCAAGCGGCATCTGCGAGCCTGCTCCGATTGCCCAGACTATTTGCTCGATAGCCTCCATGGACGCCAAGTACACACGCCACGGCATCCCCCGCCTCGACTGCATCACAACCGTAGTCGACGCGCTCCGACTCCAGAGCGAATTCGGATGCGGCGACTCGCTCAAGCGCGAGGGACTCACCGAAGACGATATCGAGAATCTCGTCATCGAACAGATCGAATTCTGCAATATAATTCTCCTGAATAAGATTTCAGAAGTAACACCCGAGGAAGCCGGAAGGATACGCGCCATTATCCGCGCCATTCAGCCTAAAGCAGAGATCATCGAGTGCGACTATTGCGATGTAGACCTCAACCGTCTGCTCAACACGCATCTTTTCGACTTCGAGAAAGTAGCCACCTCGGCAGCGTGGATCGATGCTATCGAAGGGCATCACGACGACGATGATGATGACCACGATGAAGAGCATCATCACCACCACGACCATGACCACGATCACGAGGATCACTCCCACTGTGACCATGAGCACGGCCACTGCCACCATCATCACCACCACGGCGAAGGAGAGGCAGAGGAATACGGAATAGGCACATTTGTGTACTATCGTCGCCCCGGATTCGATATCAATAAGTTCGACCACTTCATCGCCACACAGTGGCCCAAGAGCGTCATCCGCTGCAAAGGAGTGCTCTATTTCAAGCACAACCCCGACATGTCGTTCCTCTTCGAGCAGGCAGGTGTGCAGAAAAAGCTCACCGATGCGGGTTATTGGTTCGCCACCGCTCCTGAGGAAGAACTCGCAGTGCTTATGGAGCAGGAACCGGGCCTTCGCCGTGACTGGGATCCCAAGTACGGCGACCGCATGGTCAAGCTCGTTTTCATCGGCAAGGACATGGATCGCAAAGCCATTACCGAGGCTTTGGATAAGTGCTGACCCCAACATTTCCCGCATACATTCTGCGCCCGGGCATCGACAGTTTTCGTCCATGCCCGGGCGCAAACTTTTGAGAGAAGGCTATGTTTACTTGTCCTACGTGTGCTTATGCTACGGTGATAATTGGCTCTCCGAAAAAAGCAGAAAGCATAGCCAGTGTTGCGAGTGTAAAATTATGTTCGCCACTAAGCCACCGCGTTACCTCATTAGGTCTCTTTCCCACAGCATCTGCAAGCTGTTTGCGATTCAAACCTTTCTCTTTCATAAGGGCTTCTAACCTATTCGATATTGCAAACGACAGACGGGTTTCTTCTCGCTTGGCGAGAGGAATTTCATTGAAAATTTCCTCAAGGTTAATATTGGCCGTTCTCATAGTTCAAAGGTTTTATCAGTTTTAATTTCTCGCTCTGTTATTTCCACATTCCCGGCGCGGGCTTCCTGCTTAAGGAGATTCTCGAATTTTTGTAGATCCATGACATATCCTTGAAGAGTTACGTCTTCTTCATAGGTTTTGGTATTCTTGACATCTCCGTTGCCGAGTACAAGGATTTTGTCGGTAAGGCGAAGGCAATACAGTCGTAGTTTAGACTTTATAACAGGTAGCGCAACTACAGAATCCCGCATCTTTCCTTCTGGCCTGAAATAACGCTCCAGTGCTCCGTTAGACAAGATCTGCTGAATGAAACGCATTATTGTTTGGAAATCGGTATTTAGAACTGCATCGTTGCGGAATTTGGATATGAATTTTTCAAATTCACTTTTATCATCCGCAAGGAATTGGATAGTGTACATCGTACAACTGTCAGAACTGTTCACTAATAGGAGTTCAACTTCACTTATAATGCTTTATCTTTGTTTGTACAACGCAAAGGTACAAATTAAGTTTGACATAAATGTAAAATGCGGGAGCTTTTTCTCCTTTGCCCCCCTCAGAAAGTTTTCCCCCACGAGGTGCGGTCGAGATTGCGGTATCCTACGGCCTCGCTGATGTGCCAAGGCTGGATGTCGAGGGAGTCGTCGAGGTCGGCAATGGTGCGGGCAACTTTGAGGATGCGGTCGTAGGCGCGGGCGCTCATGTCGTATTTCAGCATGGCCGTCTTTAGAATCGCGGTAGATTCGGGCGTGAGGAGGCAATGGATGCCCAGGAGGCGTGTATTCATCTGCGCGTTGCAGTGCACCTCGGGCTCTCCCGCGAAGCGTTTGGCCTGTATTTGCCGGGCTTTTATTACGCGCTCGCGTATTGTTGCTGATTTCTCGCCCTCAGAGCGCGCTGAGAGCTCGTCGAAGGGTACAGGCATAATTTCCACATGAAGATCGATTCGGTCGAGCAGTGGGCCTGAAATGCGGCTCAAATAGCGTGCTACAGCACCGGGTTGGCAAGTGCACGGCTTGGTGGGATGTGTGTAGTAGCCGCAGGGGCACGGATTCATCGAAGCCACGAGCATGAATCCTGCCGGGTAGTCAACCTGATATTTTGCTCTTGATACACTTATCCGGCGGTCTTCGAGAGGCTGCCGGAGTACCTCGAGCACCGATCGCGGGAATTCCGGAAACTCATCGAGGAAAAGAATTCCATTGTGTGCCAGCGATATTTCTCCGGGCATGGGAGAGCTTCCTCCGCCTACCATGGCTACGGGCGATACCGTGTGGTGAGGCGAACGGAATGGGCGGACGGTCATCAGCCGTGAGCCACGTCGCAGTTTGCCCGCCACGGAGTGGATTTTAGTCGTTTCGAGTGCTTCGCCAAGCGAGAGGGGTGGAAGAATCGAAGGCAGACGCTTTGCCATCATCGACTTTCCCGAACCGGGAGGGCCTATGAGGAGGATATTGTGACCACCCGCGCATGCCACTTCAAAGGCTCTCTTCACGTTCTCCTGACCTTTCACGTCGCAGAAATCGAGGTCGGAGAGACCGACCGCGGCGGCAAATTCGGCGCGAGTATCCACCACCGTAGGCTTTATTTCCTCAAAGCCCTGCAGAAATGCCACCACTTGAGTGAGATTGTCCACACCGTACACTTCGAGATTGTTTACCACAGCAGCCTCCGTGGCGTTTGCCGAGGGTACAATCATACCCTTGAAGCCTCGGGCGCGTGCCTCGATAGCCATTGGGAGTATGCCCTTTACGGGCATTACCGAGCCGTCGAGCGATAGTTCGCCCATTATCACGTATTTGTCCAGGTCGGGAGCCTTGATCACTTCGGCGCCCTGAAGCAGGCCGATAGCTATCGGGAGGTCGTAGGAAGCGCCTTCTTTGCGTACGTCGGCGGGAGCCATATTGATCACCGCCGATACGCGCGGCATCTTGAATCCCGACTGATCGATAGCGGCACGGACGCGTTCGTGGCTTTCCTTGACGGCTGTGTCGGGAAGACCTACTATGCAGAACTGGATTCCGCGTGAAACTACCGTTTCGACGGTGACTATAATGGCATCGATGCCTTTTACAGCGGCGGCGTAGGTCTTGACGAGCATGGCGGTCTATTGTGCTGAAGTGTTGGTGATAAATTTTTCGACTTCCGCTACTCGCGAAGTGCGAAGCAGCTGAGTGCCCGTTGAGTCGCACACAATGAAGTAGGGCAGCGAAGGTATGCCGAGAGGTTCGATAGCCGGGTTGGCGATCTGTCCGGGTAGCCAGCCCTGAGCCCACGTGGCACTGTCGGGGCGTGTCCCGCGTGAAAATTCGAGCGTGTCGTAGTCGAGCAGTATATCCGTGAGGGTGATATCCTGCGCCGTCTTCTTCCCCGAGAGGCGCCGCATGGTGGCAACGATTGAATCGCGGGCAGTTTCGGTTGTAGAGAGAGCCAGCAGATTGATCGTGCCCGAAGGATTGAATTGCTTGTGTGAGGCGTTGTGCGAGATATAGTCAAATGGCTTCAACGGTGCGTCGGCCGACTCTGAAACGAGACGTGTAAGGAAGTGGTTGAACCCCTCGGTAAGCCACGAGGGGCGCGCTTCTGGCTGAATCAATGCAAGCAGCGAGTCGGCTGCGAAGGGGTCGGCCGAAGCATCGTATTCCGTGACCAGAAGTATCGACGAGAGCAAGTCGGAGGGATGACTGCCGATATAGTGGGCGATGAATTCCTGTGGATTGTGCCGCAGACTGTCGGTATTCGCCGAGAGGAAAGAGCTCCAGCGCGTGTTGATGTCGCTCCCCGATGTCTTGGTGGCGAAGCGGTCGCCCTGAGTGATTTCTACAGTATAAGTCTCTCCGTCGCGCACCAGCAGCCGTGCCATGGGGTGATATTCGTAATCGGTGATTTCGAGGATGACGGGAGTACGTGAGTTGGCAAAAAATTCAAATTCGCCGTCGCGACACGCGGTTATTATAGAGCGATATGCTCCGTTGGAGTAGTAGTTGGCACGGAGATTAAGATTCGGCTTTCCCTCGATAGTACCGTTCACGCGGAACTGTTCGCTGTCGGAGCAGGCCGATGCGAGGAGGGCGAGAGCGCCTATTATCGCTCCTGATAGTTTTTTCATTGTCAGAAGTCGCTGAAAAGTTTGGGCCGGATAAGCAGGCCGACACGGATCTGGGAGTGGAACTTATTGTACTCGAGCAGTCCCTCGCCGTATCCGTTGTAGAACTGGAGGAAAAGATACTGGTTGTCTTTCTTGAAAATGCGGTAGGCGAGGTCTACCACGGTGTTGCAGCTGAAGTGCTTGCGGGGTACTATTGTTACCCCTCCGAGCAAACGTTTGTTGTCGCTCAGCACCTGGAATCCAAACTGGCAGAAGCCGCAGTAACTCACGATATCGCTGTTATTGCTACTGTCAACAATTGGTATCCATGCTTTTCCATGCACCATAAGGTTTTTGGTTACAAGCACGTTGGATGCTATTGCGGCGCGGTTCCAAGAGCGCGACTCGAGACCGTCGCGGCCGTTGCTCTCATGCTCGAGGATAAACGTGAGCTTACCGATGTAGCGGTTCTTAACGAAGAGAGGTTTGGTGAGGCCGATACCGGGGTTGAAGTTAAGGTCAGTCATAGGCATCGACTCCTGCAGAACGTTCCAGAAGCATTTCTGCGTGTAGAAGAGATATAGATACGTTCCCCAGGGTAAGGTCGAGCGGGTGAGGCGCTGAGCTATCGATATCTGAAACTTTATATTTGTGTTCTGCTTCGTGGGTGTAGGGCCTACCGACGGACCGAAGATGAAATAATTGTCTTTGTACATGCCGAAGTACGGTTGATTCGAGAAGTCGCGCTTGATGCTGTCCATATCCATCGGATCGACGCCGCCGGTTTCGAGAATCTGGGCATTGATATTGAGGCCGCTGAGCAGAAGAAGTGTGATGAGAAGTGTGCGTATTGATATTTTCATTGCGTACTTGGCTTTTAACACGCAAAGTTAGTGAAAAATCGTGGAAGAACACTACCTTATATAATGAAAAACCGCATCGGGCGTTAAGGTCCGATGCGGTGAATAACTTTAGAGTCAGATTGGTGTCAGATCACGGCACCGTCTTCTGTCTTGTCGTCGGTGGCAGCTGCTTTCTCAGCCGGTGCGGGAGTGTCCGAGGTGACACGCTCAAGCCATTTCACCATGCCGAACATCACCGCCATAGACACCAGACACGCAAGGAAGAACACGCCCCAGGCGTAGCTGATTGGCCAGTTTTCGTACATCAGCGGGCCGATCCAGAGGAAGAGGTTGCCAACCGCTGTAGCGCCCAGCCACAGACCCTGACACAGACCCTGCATGTGCTTTGGCGCTACCTTTGATACGA
>CAYYQS010000122.1:0-6704 GCA_964472555.1 uncultured Bacteroides sp. | reverse complement strand
ATCAACCTCGGCGACCTTGAGAACACAGGTATTGAATTCAACATCAACACGCGCCCCATCGTTACCAAAGAATTCGTGTGGAACTCCAACCTCAACCTCGCATGGAACAAGAACAAGATCACCCGTCTTGCCGAAGGTGCCGACTCAACTACCGGTAACATCGGTACTGCAGGCGACGTACAGAAGCACGAAGTAGGCTCAGCAGCCTACACCTTCTGGGTTTATCAGCAGGCTTTCGATGCCGACGGCAATCCTCTTGAAGGCGTGTATGTAGACCAGAACGGCGACGGCACGATCAACGGTCAGGACCGCATCATGTACCACCACGTACACCCCGACATCACCGCTACCTGGAACAATACATTCAACTACAAGCACTGGGACTTCGGCATCAGCCTCCGCGGAGCATGGGGCAACTGGGCATACAACAAGAACCAGGTTGACAACAGCTTCATCTCGTCGACCAACAACCTGCCTATCTCCAACCTTCTGAACAACACCTATCTCTGGGAGAGCACCAAGACCGACGTGCTTCAGCTGAGCAGCTACTTCGTGCAGAATGCATCGTTTGTCCGCTGCGACAACATCACCGTAGGCTACACCTGGGAGAACCTCCTGACGAACCGTCTGCGTCTGCGCGTATTCGGTGCCGTTCAGAATCCTTTCGTGATCACCAAGTACAAGGGTCTCGACCCCGAACTGACCTATTCTCAGGGTATCGACAGCAGCGTATATCCGCGTCCTGTGACCGTTACCTTCGGCGTAGTGGCAAACTTCTAAGGTTCAATACTTCAACGACAAAACTATATGAAATTCAACAAATATATGGTATGGGGCCTCGGTGCCGTGATGTCGCTCAGCGCTACCTCTTGTGTAGGCGATCTTGACCTGACGCCCAACGACCCCCATGTAAAACTCGAGCTTACCACAGCAGCAGAATGGGACGGCTTCCTCGCCCGCCTGTACGGTAACCTCTACCGCGACGACGTGATCTCCACGTCGGACGGCGGTGCCGGTACTTTCACCCGTGCCCACTTCAACCTTCAGGAAATCACAGCCGACGAGTGCTTCATCTCCGAGGTGTGGAACGACCCCGGCTATCAGCCCCTGAACATGAACACCTGGGCAGACAACAACGAATGGATCTACGCATGCTTCGCACGTGAGTTCTTCAACGCCAAAATGGGTGCTGAGTTCATCGCCAAGATGCGTGAAAGCGGCGACGCATTCTTCCAGCCCGAAGAAATAAAAGCCCGTCTTGCCGAAGCAACGGCACTCCGTGCTCTTGCGTACTACATGATGATCGACCTCTTCGGCCGCGGCCCCTGGATCGACGAATTCTCCGTAACCGGCGCTATTCCTCCGACCTACGACCGCAAGCAGCTCTTCGAGGCTATCACCGCCGAGCTGAGCAAAGCAGCACCCGACCTCATCCCCGCCGCACAGCAGTCGTACGGCCGCATCAGCCGCGAGGCAGGCTACATGCTTCTTGCCAAGTTCTACCTCAACGCAGAGGTTTACACCGGCACCGCCATGTGGAAAGAATGTGCCGAGGCTCTGAAAAACGTAGTTGGCACCGGCATACAGCTCGCTCCCACCTACAAGTATCTCTTCTGCGCTACCAACGACAAATATGTAGGCAACGGCGAAATTCTCTGGGCCGTACCTCAGGAGCAGGGCCGCATGGAGACATGGGGTGGCACAACCTACCTCACCGCAGGCTGCTGGATGGCAAAACCCGCCGACCCCGAAATCCTCACACAGCTCAACTTCAGCGGCGACGCATGGGAAGGCCTCCGCATCCGTCCGGAGCTCTCCCGCGCCCTCAAGGGTGATCCCCGCCGTCTTATCTACGAAGGCACTTACGAGGAAGATATCCCCCAGCTCAACGGCAACGACAAGAATTCGTGCGGCTACATGCTGATCAAATACAGCAACAGCCCCGAAGACGACTATCTCAACACCGCAGGCAACAAGAACAACGGAGTGGCAATGTCGAATATCGACTATCCCCTCTTCCGCCTTGCCGACGCTTACCTGATGCTTGCCGAGTGCCAGTTCCGCGGAGTGGAATGCGACGGTCTTAAGTATCTCAACCTCGTGCGTGAGCGTGCCGGCCTCGAAGGCGTGGCAACCCTGAGCGAGGATGTTATCCTCCACGAACGTCAGTGCGAGCTCTATATGGAAGGCCACCGTCGCTCCGACCTTATCCGCTTCGGCCGCTACACCGGCAACAAGTATCAGTGGTCGTGGAAAAACGGTGTCTACGAAGGCGCAACGATGCCTGAGTACCGCGCTCTCTATCCCATTCCTTATCAGTACACCGAGACTGTAGGACAGAATCCCGGCTATTAATCAACCACCTCTGAATCATTCATCTCAATATGAAATTCACAAAAATATTCATGGTAGCGGGCATGGCAGCCGCACTCCTGAGCACCGCATCGTGCGACCCGGTGACTGATCCTGTGCTTCAGACGCCCGACCCTTCAACATTCCTGATCTACGCTCCTGCCATGCAGGACCAGTATATCGCCCTGACTGAGGAAGGCACCTTCGAGATCGTTCTCAGCGGTCAGCCCTCCTACGGTTTCTCGGCAGTGACACAGTATCGCGTGCAGGTGTCGCTCGACAACAAGTTCACCGAAGAGTCGCCCACGCTCACCCCGAGCGGCAGCGGCACTATGAGCCGCATGACTCTCTCTCAGCTCGAACTTGCCGAGGCTATCTGCGAGCTCCACGGCTTCACCGATAAGGATAACTACATCGACCAGGGCGAAGAAGTGATCTACTTCCGCGGCGTGGCCTATATCGACGGCATCGAGGGTACCTGGGTGGCAACATCCAACTCAACGTCGCTCAACCGCGTGCAGTCGTTCTTCTCCGTGCCCAAGCCCGGCAGCATCTACGTGATCGGCAACTACGCAGGCGACTGGATCCAGCCCGCAGAAGCAAGCCTTTCATCGCTTCTCCCCTACGCCCTTACTGAGAAAGACGATGAGGTGCGCAGCAAGGTGTACTACGGCACAGTAGGCTTCACAGGCGACAACTGTATCTTCCGCTTCTACACAGCCCTCACCGGCTGGGACGGCGGCGACTCCATGGGCCCGGCCGGTGGTCCGGACGATGACAAGCTTGTAACCTTCAAGGACTTCAAGGCAGGCTCCGAACTCGTGTACGATCTTGCCAAGACCAAGGACTCGTTTGAATTCCCCAACTACGCAGGCACCCTGTACTTCAAGGTAGACCTCAACGCCAAGACGGCCACAATCACAGCCGTAGAATAATCCTCTAACAGATAACCGTATCAAACAGACATGAAGAAAATTTCTTTAATAGCTCTTACGGCGCTCGCCTGCATGGGGATTAGCTCGTGCGACGAATACACTCTGCCCAATCCTCCGGCGCAGTGCAATGAGCCGGAGCCTGTATTCCAGTCAAGCGGCCTTCAGCTCGTGAACCTGACCGACAAGACTATCGACCTGACAGCACTCTCCGAGGCCGGAAAGCCTGTAGACCTCTTCAGCTATGAGCTTGAAGATTTCCCCGAAAGCTACACACTCCGCCTGACCGACGTTTTCTCGGCCGACGAAAGCTTCACCAAGACCGAGAGCATCGACCTCACGCTTGCCGACGGCATCGCTTCGGTGCGCACCGGCGAGCTCCAGCAGGTGTTCAACACTCTGGTGAGCAAGAGCCCCGAGACACGCAAGCTCTACTCGCGCGTTGAGGCCTACGCAGTGTCGGGCACGAGCATTGCCCGCATCGGTGGCCCCGAAATGTACTATTTCGACGGCGAATACACCGTTACGCCTATCGCTCCTTCAACTATTCTTGAAGATTCCTATTATCTCGTGGGCAACTTCTGCGACTGGGATCTCAAGAAGGCTGTGAAGCTGAATCAGACTAATGAGGGCAATGTATACGACAATCCCGACTTCTATGCTACCCTTGAGGTGACAGAAGAGAATGTGAAGGCCGGAGGCCTGCAGTGGAAACTCGTGCCCGGATCGTGTGTAGCCAACAACACCTGGGCTGGAGCTTACGGTGTGACCGATCTCGTTTCGACGGCATCGAGCACCACCGGTAGCCTGATCGAATCGCCCGAAGCCGAGACACGCGCTTACACTATCACTACCGAAGGTGCGTATATGGTGAAGGTGAATGTGGAGACTCAGAAGTTTGAAGTAATGCTTGCATTCAACACCATGTGGATCCCCGGCAACGGCTACTCGACCACCGACTTCGCATCGATGATGCGCATGTACACCACGGACTATATCCACTATGAGGGTTCGGCATATCTGCGCACCACTTTCTGGTTCACAGGTCAGGCTAACCTCCGCGGCATCGTTTACCGCCCCGACGGTGATCTCGAATTCGACGCCGAGACAATGTCGTTCAGCGGCAAGATGGCACTCGACAATGCGGGAACCGGCATGATGCGCATAGCTCAGGCCGACCGCGGTCTCTACTATCTGACAGCTAACATCAACGAGCTCACCTACACGGGCGTACGCATCGGCTCAATCCAGCTCATCGGCTCATACAACGGCTGGAGCACCGATACTGCCAAGGAACTCACTCCCAACAGCAAATGGACTGAATGGACTGTGAAGGATGTTGAAATGGAGGCCGGTGAGTATAAGTTCTGCGTAGACCATGCATGGACTTACAGCTACGGTGGCGAAACAGACGATATCCGTCAGAACGGCGGTAACCTCAAGATCGAAGAGGCTGGCAAGTACGACTTCGTCCTTTCCTTCGAATCTTATCCCGCACACCTGAAGGTGACCAAGCACTAATCATCACCCTGATAGAATTGAGAGGGGCGCGTCCGATGCCGGACACGCCCCTCGCTTTATCCTTCGGCAAGCTGCTATCGGATAAATTTCACTATAATTTCGAGGACTTCCGGAGAAATCGTTTCAGAAATCGAACCGTACTCCGAAACGTCGCCTGTGGTGGCGTGCTGAAAAAGGTGATTGAGGCCCTCGAGCCTGTGGGTCTCGGACTTTCTGACGTAGCGTGAGATTGCTTCGAGGTTGCTGTCGGGGTTGACCTGTGTGTCGAGCGAGCCATTGAGGGCGAGGACACGGCAGCGGATCTTCGGCAATGCATCTGTCGGATCGAGACTTATGAGGCTGTCGAGGTAGCCGCCGCGCGTTCTGTCGTTGTTCTTTATCGACTCGAGGACAGCAGCGGGGACTTTAAGGTGCTGTAGTTCACAGATCGAGTCGATGTCAACTGCGGTCGATTCTCCGGCAAGGGAGTGAGCGCGAACTGTGTCGAAGAGCAGCGAGATGAGCTGCAGAGACGCTTCTTTTTCCTCTCCGGTTATGCCCGAGCTGTCGAGCAGGCGCCCGTTCTGCTCAAGCAGGGTACTTTTGGCGGGAGTTGCCATTCCGGCGAGCGATATTATGAAGTCGGGGCGTGCGTCGGGCGCCGTCATCAGGGCAACTGTGCCTCCTTCGGAGTGACCGAGGATACCTGTGCGACCGAAGCCCGGTAGAGATCCGGCAAAGCGGAGTGCGCTGCGTGCATCATCCATGAAGGTGTAGACGGTAGAAGAGGCGTAGTCGCCTTTTGATGCTGCCACGCCGCGGTCGTCGTAGCGCAGTGATGCTATTCCGTGACGAGCGAGATAGTCGGCGATTACGGCGAAGGGGCGATGCTCGAATATTTCTTCATCGCGGTTCTGCGGACCGCTTCCGGTGACCATTACTACTATGGGTGGCTTCTTCACTCCGTCGGGGACTGTGATAGTGCCCGCGAGAAGGATTCCGTCGGCTGATGCGAAGACGGTGTCGGTTGTGGTATATGGAAATGGAGGCTGGGGTGTCTGCGGCCTACGCTCCGCAAGGGTTTTCTCCGGTGTAAGCACAAGAGGGAACTTGTAGCCACGCTGGGTGAAGGTGCCCTCGATTCTGCCTTCGGAGATATGGGCAGTGTAAGTAGCCCCGATAAACTGGTTTTTGAGGCTGATGCTATCGTCGGAGCAATGCGAAACCCGCATGTTGAGGCCCTTTGCGTTCTGGTGCGGAGAGTCCATGGTCACACGCAGATGTCCCGAGGAGTCAAGTTTGAAATTAAAGACAAGCGGGAGCTTCGACGGACCGGCATCGAGTTCTCCTCTCCAGGAGCCGGAAGGCGTTGCGGCGCTTGCGGAGAGTGCCGCCGAAAGCAGAATGCCCGACAGGCGGATTAGTTTAAAGAGTTTCATGAATCTGTAAAGGATTAAAACCGGGAAGAGAGACAAATTTACAAACTTTTTCGGCGACCTGAGGGTGTGCGGAGAGTTTTTTTAAACTAATTTTTACAGATGTGAACCTTTTCAACGGGGGGTGCGTTATATAGTTGTGTTCGAAAGATGACACCGGCGCCGTTTGCCCCGAGACGTGAACGAAACTAACATAAAACATAACCTTTAAACCAAAATTCGTATGAACTACGCTCCTCTACAAGGAATCAAGGTGGTCGACTTTACCGAAGTACAGTCCGGCCCTTCATGTACACAAATGCTCGCATGGCTCGGCGCCGATGTAATCAAGATCGAACGCCCCGGAGTCGGAGACGCAACCCGTAAAGAACTTCAGTTCAATCCTGATCTTCCTTCGTACTACTTCCTGCAGCTCAACTCCGACAAGAAGTCGATCACACTCGATGCCAAGACTCCCGACGGTAAGGACATTCTTACCAAACTT
>CAYYQS010000121.1:0-6819 GCA_964472555.1 uncultured Bacteroides sp. | reverse complement strand
CGCGGCGCCACACGTTGAGGGCTTTGGGGAGGATAAAATGTGGGTTGTTAGGAGTAGGATAGGGTTACACCAGACGAGAGAAGAGGGTTTCGAAGCAGGTGTTGAGGGTGTCGGTGGCTGATGCGGGGTCGGCGAGGTGGAGGATGCCGGGATGTGTGGGGGAGGTCTGGATGACGGCGCTTTTTACGGCGGCGAGCCAGCGGAAACGCTCTTCGACGGGGAGATCGGGGGCGGGTACGTCGGTGCGGGTGAAGAGGTTGAGTTGGGTGGCGAGGGCGTCGATGTCGGTCTTGGGAGCGAGGGCAAGGATTTTCTGGCGATCAAGGCGGAGGGCGGCGCGTAGCCAGCGGCGGCGTTTGCACATCATGAGCAGGCCTACGTTGATGAACTCGCCACGCTCGATGTCGGGCACGAAGCGCAGGGTGCAGTATTCGTATAGTATTTTATCCGGTGCGCCGCTCATTTTTTCAGGAGTAGTTCGCGCTGCCGGATAGCCTCTTCGGTGAAGATGTGGCTGTTGGCCAGACGGGAGGTTAGAAATGTGCGGTAAGCCTCACGCCGCTGTGCAGGGGTGATGTCGGAGCCTTCTTCGTGCAGCCAGTCGTCGGGTATGAGGTCGACGATTCTGGAGAGTGTGCGGGGTGTTATAGCCTGACGCATCAGGGCATCGGCACGGCGCAGTTCGGAGGCCTGCGGCAGAAGTGCATGGCGGCTGATAAAGGGGAAGGGATCGAGGGCAGCCTGTGCTGCGTCGCGCCAGGAGTGGTGGAAGTAGAGGGATGCGCCGTGGTCGATGAGCCAGAGTTCTTTGTGCCAGATCATCATGTTGGGGTTGAGGCGCGTGCGGTCCACGTTTGTAAGGAAGGCGTCCAGCCACACTATCTGCGAGGCGGTGAGCGGGTCGACGCTGTTGACTGCAGGATCGAATGTGACGGCTCCGTCGAGAAAGTGCATGCCTACGTTCAGTCCTTCGGACTTCCGCAGCAGCTCCTGTACCTCTTCGTCGGGCTCGGTGATGCCGAAAACACTGTCGATATCGAGCAGCACGAGTTCGGGTGTGCGGAAGCGCAGGGCCTTGGCCACGAGACCACCTACGAGCTCGGCAATGAGGGCTTTTGGCCCATGCCCGGCACCGCGGAGCTTCACCACGTAGCGGAATGAGTCGGATGCCTCGCCGAGGGCAGGGAGCGAGCCTCCCTCGCGCAGGGGGAGTATGTAGCGGGTAAGTTCTTCTTTTCTCAGTTCCATACTATTCTAACGCCCTGCAGTATGGGCGGTTCAATAACGGAATGAACTGCCACCGAGAAATTCGCGCAGCAGGGAAGTTGAGGGAAGATAATCTGGCGAGACGGGCACGAAATAGCTCAGGAACTTACGCAGGCGGTAGGCCTCGGCATATTCGGGAACATCGGAGGGTACGCTGCGAAGGGCTGCCTCGGCGGCATCCTTCATCACTGCGAGCTCGAAGATGAAGGATGAATTGAACATGGCGTCGGCATTTTCCTGATAGGGGAATATCCACTTTTCCTCGCCGCGGCGCACGCTCGGCCAGCGACGGATAGTCTCCTCGGCACCGGTTCCGCGGTACTTGCGGTCGCGGATTATGCGGCGGATAAGACGGGTGTCGGACGAGGGTACCCAGTTGTGGTCGTCGATAGAAAGCGTGGTGAGGGCAGACACGTAGATCCTGAACTTCATTTCCTCGGGGATGAGCGAAGTGAGCTCCGGGTTAAGGCCGTGAATGCCTTCGATGAGCAGAATCGAGCCCTCTTCGAGCTTTATCCTGTTGCCGCGGTATTCGCGTTGTCCGCGCTCGAAGTTGTAGGTGGGGAGCTCCACTTCCTCGCCTTCGAGAATAGCCGATAGGTCGGCGTTGAACTGAGCGAGGTCGAGGGCGTAGAGCGATTCATAGTCGTAGTCGCCGGTCTCGTCGCGGGGTGTGCGGTCGCGGTTCACGAAGTAGTCGTCGAGAGATATCAGTTTCGGCTTGAGCAGATTCGTCATGAGTTGGATAGCCAGACGCTTTGTTGTGGTGGTCTTTCCCGACGACGAGGGTCCGGAGATGAGCACTATCCTCGCCCCGCCGTTGCAGTAGCGAGCCGTGATTTCATCGCTGATGCGTGCCAGAGCTTTTTCGTGGAGCGCCTCGGCCACATTGATGAGGTCGCGCGAACCTCCGGCTTCGACATATTCGTTGAGTTCGGCCACATCGCGCACGCCGGTGATATCGTTGAAGCGCACGTAGTCGGTGTAGGCTTTGTACATCTTCTCCTGCGGTACCGGGCGCATGGGCTGCGAAGGATCGGCGGGGTCGAACGACATGAGCAGGAAGCCCTTGTGGTATTTCACGAGGTCGAACACGTCGATGTGGTCGGTGGACGGTGCCAAGGCGCCGTAGTAGCTGTCGCAGACCTCTCCGAGAGTGTAGTAAGTGGCGTAGAGCTCGCGGGTGGTGCGCAAGAGAGCCGCTTTCGAGGTGAGGCCACGGTCCTCAAAAAGGCGTTCGACCACCGAGGAGCGGTCTTCGTGGGGACAGAAGGGAAGGGCGGCACCGGAGAGCGCGCGCAGATTGGCGAGGATGCCGTCGATGAGCTCCTGTGGTACGTCGTCGAGCCCTTCTATGCGGCAATAATATCCGTTCGACACCGAATGCTCTATCATCAGTCGCGCCCCGGGCATCAATGCCTCGACGGCGGCATAGAGCATCATGCAGAGCGAGCGCACGTAGACGCGCGGCCCCGAGCCCTGAAGACGGCTCTGGAATTCGAGTTCCTTGGGTTGGTAGAGGGCATAGGACAGGCCCTCGGTCTTATTGTTGACGCGGCAGCATATAGGGCGGAAGCCGAGCACAACTTCAAGAGCCGGAACGAGGTCGGAGAGGCGTGAGCCGCCTTCTACCTCTAAATATTCGCCTGTGTTGGCACAAAATACTTTGATCATCACTTCATTACTTCTTCAACGTCGCGGTCAATATCTTTGTGTTGTCGCCCGTTCTCTCGCTCCTCCGCGATTTTGGCGAGAGCATAGAAGCGGTAGATGCCGTCGTGCACGGCATGAATAAAGCCCGGCATGCCGTTGCGGAAACCGCCTTTCAGAACGTAGCTCTTAAAGAAGCTGTAACCGGGCTGATAAAAGAAGTTCCACAGGTGATACGACTTACCCCTTCTCTCTCTTTCCCGGTCGGTATACGTGTTCATTTTGGCTATGGTTTCCCCCATGGTTTCATTTGCCAAATGTATAAAGGCCAGATTTGTGCGTTTTGCCGGAATTTTCAGCAGCGGCCCTTTGTGAATTGGGCGTGAATGAATCCGATAGGGCCACTCGGCATCCACACGGTTAAAGAACCTCAGTACATAGTCGGGATAGTAAGCCCTCATCCAGCGCCCCATAAAATAATTTTTTCTGGGTATGAGATAGGCTCTGGGCGAAGGATCGCGCTCAATCTCAGAGTAGAGGAAACCGGCGAGCGCAGGAGGCACAATTTCGTCGGCATCGACAACAATTACCCAGTCGTATTTGGCGGCATGGATTGCAAAATCGCGGTAAGCTTCCGTTATTCGGTGCTCTCCCCGCTCTTTGACGATAACGCGGGCTCCATGAGCGCGGGCTATATCGACAGTATCATCGGTGCTCTCCATGTCGACGACAAGAGTCTCATCGAAGACCTTGAGGGCTTCGAGGACGCGTGCAAGGTGCTTGGAGGCATTGTAGGTCTGTACAACGGCCGATATTTTGGGACGCTCACTCATGTGCTGGCTGCGGATTATTTCTTTTTCTTTCCTCTGATAAATTCCTTGAACCGTCGGCGTCGCCAGAGTGCAGCCTGATAGTTCCTGAATACTTCAACAATCTCGTCGACAAGAGGTTCGGGGTTGGCGGGGGCCGCTAAGGCGGCGTATTCGCGTGCAAGAGTACGGATTCCTTCTTCGGTGTCGAGGGCCGCTCCGAAGTTGCGCAGAAGTTTCTTGCGGTCGTAGACCTCGAATTCCATTCGGTTGATGTCGATCAGACAGAACTCGTAAGCGCCAGTGCGCTCGCGGTATAGCACATTTCCCATGCTGAAATCCTTCATCCACACGCCTTTGGAATGCAGACGGAACATGAATTGGGCGAGGCTGCGTGCTATGGCAGGAAATTCGGGCAAGGTCTCTATTTTGCGGAGATCGTCCCAGCCTTTGAGGTAGCGGCACACATAATAGCTGCGCCTGAGCAATCCTTTTTTGCGGCACAGAGCTGCGCCGTAGGGCTCGGGAGTGGAGAAGCCGAGCGAGAGTAGCCGGGAGGCATTGGTGAACGCGCGCTCGGCTTTTGGAATACGGAAAAATCCGTAGATTATCCCTTTGACAAGCCCGGGGACCTTGTAGCTCTTGATGCATGCCCTGCCGTCGGCGGTGACCGCCACGGTATTGCGGGCGCGGAATATTACCTTGGCGTCGGCGGGAATGCCGCTTTCGGCAAGGCTTCGCAGGCGCTTTGTGTCGGCGACTGAAAATGAGCTGGTGGATAGAAGCTTAACGTCCATTTGCGGTGTAGATGTCGGTTATGGCATCATAGAAACTATCGAAAGAGAAGTGAGCCGCACGAGCCTTGGCGGCCGCTGCCATGCTTGAGCGGAGGGCGGGATCGGAGGCGAGTCGCTTTATGGCATCGGCGAGGGGCTTCACCCGGCCGGGAGGCACGAGAATAGCCGACACTCCTTCTTCCACCACTTCACACAGGCCTCCTGCAGCTGACGCTACTACCGGAAGGGCGGCACTCATCATTTCGAGCGCGGTGAGGGAGAATGATTCAGGCACGAGGGAGGGTATGACCCCGATGTCGGCCGAAGCGAAGAGCGGACGTACGTCGGCAAGCTGTCCGAGCCACTCCACACGGTCGGTGATTCCGAGCTTCGATGCGAGGCGTAAGAGATTTCCCACATAGCGGGCATCGCCCGAGCCCGCGATGCAGAGATTGACTCCGGGCACTTCGGCCACGGCTTTAAGCAACACGTCGAGCCCTTTTTCGGGGTCGAGACGCCCGGCGAAGGCTATGCGTGTGGCATCGCTTTTCCGCTCAAGAGGTTCTACGTCGGCGGTGTCGGCAAGGGCATTATGGACAACATGTAGTCTGCGGGAGTCTACCTCGGGTGATGAAGAGAGAAATCCCCGGCGGGCTGCTTCGGAAACGAATATGATGCCGTCGATCGCACCATAGAGGTCGCGGGCATATCCACCGGTCGAAGCGGCTTTGATAAGGTGGCGCGTTGCCACTATGCGCACTTTCGAAGGGTCGGCCATGAGTCGGCGGGCGCGCACAGCAGTGTCGGCGTCCTTGAAGTTGTGCACATGCACCACTACCGGGGCCTCGATGCGGTTGAGCACCCGGGCAAGCACTACCGGTGAGATGATGTCGAAGCGGCCACGCAGCGGCAGACGGCCGGGCGTGAATCCGGCTTCGGCGAAGCGTGAGTCCACTTCCTTCTTTCCGCGGGTGATGACGGCCACGCTGTGACCGTGGTCGCGCAGGGCGCGGCAGAGGTCGAGAGCGTATCTCTCGCCTCCGCCCCACACGCGGTTAGATACTATCTGCACAACGTTCATGGTCATTTCTTGTCTTTGCCTGCCGCGATATCGGATGCCACGCGGTAAGCTTCAATGGTAGAGAGGAAACGTGTACGCGATATGCGTCGGCCAGCCTCGCCGTCGAGAATGGCTCCGTCGCGCAGCTGGCATTTAAGATATGCCGAAACGCCTCTGAGCCAGCGCATGGGAGCCGATGCGCGTATTCCCGCCTCGGCGAGGAGACGGCCTCGGATGCGTGCGTTGCGGAGCTCCTTGAATTCGAGTTCGCCGAACTCGCTGCAGCGGTAGTGCAGCAGGTCGCCCGCGATGAATGAGGGGAATACTCCTCCGGGGCACTCGAGGCGCTCGCCGACTGCGAGAAGATCCCAGTTGGCGTAGCGGCGGTCGAAGAGACGGGTTTCGAGGGCCGGTTTCATTCCGCTGCGTGTCATAGCCGTACCGCAGACGTAGCTCACCACGCGGAAGCAGTACATGCGGTGAGTGAAGCCACGGCTTTTTAGCGCGATGATATTCTCGCGGAGCTGCTCCGATAGTGCTTCGTCGGCATCAATCGAGAGAACGTAGCGCCCGTGAGCGAGTCCGGCGGCGTACTGGCGCTGAGAGCCGTAGCCGTTGAAAGTTCTCGCAGTGACGGTGCAGCCGTAGCGCCGACAGATGTCTACCGTGGCGTCGGTAGAGTGGGAGTCCACAACGATTATTTCGTCGACCACGCCGAGGAGGGAGTTGAGGCAGCGCTCAATGTTGCGCGCCTCGTTGTGGGTGATGATTGTGGCTGAGATAAAGGCAGACACGGCGGAAGGGAGATTGTGTTAGAGTTCCAGATCCTGATTTATGATTTCGTGCCAGGGCAGACCGTTTTCGGCAATGGCAGCGAGGAATGGATCGGGATCGAATTCCTCGACGTTGTGCACGCCGGGTTTCTTCCACTTTCCGGTGAGGAACATCATTGCTCCGCACATTGCAGGCACGCCGGTGGTGTAGCTCACGGCCTGCATGCCGGTCTCCCGGTAGGCTTCCTCGTGTGAGCAGTTGTTGTAGATGTAGTAGGTGAGGGGCTTGCCGTCCTTTCCTTTTCCGGAGATGCGGCAGCCGATCGAAGTCTCTCCGTGATAGTTCTCGCCGAGGTCCTGAGGATTGGGGAGCACAGCCTTGAGGAACTGCAGGGGCACGATCTTGGTGCCGTTATAGTCGATTTCGTCGATGCGTGCCATGCCGATGTCCTGGATCACGCGGAGGTGTGTGAGGTATTCCTGGC
>CAYYQS010000120.1:0-6830 GCA_964472555.1 uncultured Bacteroides sp. | reverse complement strand
TCTGGGCATGGAGAAGAACTTCCTCTTCGGGCGCAAGACTGTGCTCTACGATCCTGTGAAGCATGAGAATGTGTATTTCACTGGCGGTATCTGGGGTCAGACTTCGCGCGAGGCCGAGCTTGATCTGGAGAATCTTACGGAGGGTGATCTGATAGGGCTGTGCAGTGCTGCCTTTACGGGCAACAACGGCTCTAAGCGCAAGATACTCATAGCGGGTACTGCGCTAATGGAGGCTCTGAGCAAGCTTCAGTACAATAAGGTGATCAGCGCCGGAGAGACCCGCGTGAAGTGGGGTATAGAATTCAAGGAGATAGTGTCGAATTTCGGTACGCTTTATCTTCTTCATTCGGAGGTGTTCGACCAGTGCGGTCATTCGAGTGACGGTTTTATCCTCGATCCTAACTACATGACGAAGTATGTGCATGTGCCTTTCCAGGCAGAGAAGCTTGATCTGCGTGCATCGGGCCAGCGCAATACCGATGCGGTGGTTCTTACGGAGGCTTCGTGCCTTGTGCTCCGCTATCCGAAGGCTCATATCCGTGTAATCGGCAAGAAGGGTGGTAAGGAATGAAAATCACTCTCAGCAAGGAGAAAATGCTCGAGCGCTGCCGGAAGGCCGGCGGCCTCGAGCCGCTCCGCACGGACTGCACGATAGAGCTGACTGACGGCATAGATCTTGACGCCTATCTTGAACCACGGCTGCGGAAGTGGTATCTTGACCTGCTGGATACGGGTCCGCGCGAGCTTGTGGCGGCGGATAATATTTCGGCGACTGTGTCGGTGTCGACCAATGAATATGGCGATACCGGTGGCGCTGTTCTGACGATGCCCGCTCTTTGCCGCCGGGTGTTCGACGTGAAGATGCGTGGCTGGGCAGCTGCCGCTGAGGTTCTGCCGCCGAGTGAGTATGCGCGGGTAGCGTCGCTTCAGCTCAATCCATTCACGGCTGCTACGGCAGCTTTTCCGGTGGCGGTGTCGCTGCCGGGGAGTGTGGCCGGGAAGGCTGCGGATATTGCGGTGTGGCCCTGTGGTTCGCCCGCGCGCGCCGAAAGTGTGATCGCCGCTCTCGATCCGGGTGGTGATTATTATACTATGGACGAGCGGGCTCTTGATGATTTAATTATAAGTAAGCTATGAAAGCATTAGATATACTTGAGGCTGCGTATAAGGCGTGGAGCTCGGCGTCGGGGCTGCGGACCCGACGGGAGCGGTACAAAAACTATACTTACGGTAATCAATGGTGCGATGCTGTGCGGGATCAGTCGGGGCGGTACATGACCGAGGAGCGTCTTCTTGAGGCATCGGGTGTGAAGCCGCTTTCGAACAATCTGATCCGTCAGCTTGTGAAGACTGTGGTTGGACGGTACCGGACTGAGGCTGCCGAGACGAGGCTGTACAGCGACAAGGCTGTGGCAGATCTTGCGGGGCGCAACAGTCTGAGCGAGCTTGACAGCCGTCTGCTCGAGGAATTCCTTATTTCGGGATGCGCGATACAGCGGATCGTGGACGAGCGGCGTTGGGAGGGCTACGGAGTGTGGGTTGACAATGTTGATCCGCGCCGCTTCTTCGTGAATCAGTTTTCTGATCCCCGTGGGAGCGATATCGAGCTTGTGGGAATGCTTCACGATATTTCGTTCGCGGAGCTTGTGAACCGTTTCGCGGGCGGGAGCAAGGACCGCGCCGCTTATTTCCGGCGCCTTTATCAGGGTACGGAGCCCGAGGGTACGTTTGCAATGGGCGGGGAGCTTGGCTCGCCGACGGATGCGACGGATTTTTTCAATCCCGCAGTGGCGGGGCGTTGCCGTGTGATCGAGGTGTGGACTTTCGACGGCCGTGAGAGCGGCGAGGGCGCAGACCTTGAGTTTGTGTGGCACTGCCGGATGCTTTCTCCCGACGGGAGTGTGCTCCATGAGTATGACAGTGCGTTCGGGCACGGCGGGCATCCGTTCGCGGTGAAGTTCTATCCGCTTACCGACGGTGAGGTGCACTCGTTCGTTGAGGATGTCATCGACCAGCAGCGGTACATCAACCGTTTGATAGTGATGATGGACAAGATGCTGACGACGTCGGCCAAGGGTGTGCTTCTTTTCCCTGTGGACCAGAAGGATGAGAGCGTGAGCTGGGACGATATCACGGGCGTGTGGGCACGCAGCGACGGTGTGATACCTATCAAGGGCACCGGGGCGTATCTTCCGCAGCAGGTGGTGACTAACACGTCGAACCCCGGGGCGTATCAGCTTCTGCAGCTGCAGATGAAGCTCTTCGAGGATATCTCGGGTGTCGGCGATGCGCTGCTCGGTCGCAGCGACGGGTCGGCGCGTGGAGCTGAGATGCTGAGCGCGCAGATACGTAACGCCACGATAGCGCTGGCGGATATTTTCGAGACGTTTACTGCTTTCGTCACAGCCCGCAACGCTAAGGCGCTGCGGGTGTGAGGTGTCAGTGAGCAGTCTGGCGGAGGAGCTCTTCGACGGCTGCTTTCAGCTGAGCGTCGTTGCCTGAAATGTTTTCGGCGGGAGTGTTGTAGATCTCGATGTCGGGGGCGAGCTCTTTGTTTTCAAGGGGCTTGCCTTCGCGGTCGAGGGATGTGACCTGAGGAATGCCGAAGACGATCGTGGGGTCGATCTGTGATTCCCACCACACGGCGGTCATAGTGCCGGGTACGGGCGCTCCGACGACTTTTCCGATACCGAGAGTCTTGTAGGTGTAGGGAGTGCCGTGGGCGTCGGAGTAGTTTGCTTCGTTGACGAGCATTACTGAGGGTTTTGTCCACTGCGAGAATGGGTCGGAGCCGATGTACCGACCACGTGGAGCGTAGCGGACGTATTCGTGGCCCGAGAGGAGGAGAGCGACGTCGTTGTGCAGCCAGCCTCCGCCGTTGAAGCGTGTGTCGACGACTACGGCGTCGCAGTTGCGGTATTTGCCGAGTAGCCGGTCGTAGACAGATGAGAAGCTTGAGCCGTCCATGCCCTGGATGTGTACGTAGCCGATCCGACCGCCTGAGAGGCTGTCGACGAGGTGCTCGTTGCGGTCGACCCACATCTGATATCTGATGCCTCCTTCGTAGTCGAGGGGTTTAACGGTGATTACGGTGTCTTTACCGGAAGCTTTGCGGATGTCGAGTCGTGTCTTTTTACCGGCTTTGCCTTCGAGGAGGGGGAAGTAGTCTTTCCCTTCCTCTATTTTTGTGCCGTCGATAGCGAGGATGATGTCGCCGGGAGCTACTGAGGCGCTCTTTGTGGCGAGGGGGCTGCGTGGCATGAGAGCTGCGATGCGTAGGCCGTCGCCGGTGTGTGCGGGATCGTAGAATGCTGCGAGGGTTGCTGTGGGGAGGGAGGCTCCGCCGGTGTAGGCAGAAGCCCCGGTGTGGGATGCGTTGAGCTCGCCGAGGAGCTCGCTGAGCATTATGGCGAAGTCGGTGTTGTTTGAGATGTGGGGGAGGAAGCGGCGGTATGTTTCGCCGTATTTTTCCCAGTCGACTCCGTGGAGGTTTTCGTCGTAGAATTTGTCTTTGACCTGCTGCCATGCGTGGGAGTAGATGTAGTCGCGCTCGAGCGAGGGGTGGCGGTCGTAGGGGGCTGAGAACTCTATCATGTCGGTTTTCCCTGAAGCGAGGTCGATCTTGCTCATGCCGTTGGCTGAGAGGAGATAGATGTTTTCGACTTTTGCGTCGGGTACCATCTGTCCTCGTTTTCCGGAGGCGAGGAGTGAGGTCTCACCTTCGCGGATGTCGCGGACGTAGAGGTTGAAGTCGCCTTCCTGAGAGGGGGCGAGGTAGTAGAGTTTGTCGCCTTTTGCCGAGAGGACGTAGTCGCCGAGCGTGGTGGAGGATCCGGTGAGTCGCTTCATGCGGTAGCGGCGGTTTGTGAGGTCGAATACGTCGGGGCTGACGGGCGTCTCTTTTGGGGTGTCGTCTTTTTTCTTTTTGTCTTTTTTCTTGTCTTTCTTTTTAGCGGCGTCCCCGGCAGCGGAGTCGTCGTCATTTTTTGCCTCGTCGGCAGCTTTCTGAGCTATTTCCTCTTCTTCTTCGGTGAGGTTGAATTTATCCCAGGCTTCGGGGTCGAGGACCATCAGCATCACGTCATACTGGTGTCCCCAGCTTCCGTGGCTCTTCATTCCGAAGCGGCCGGTGGCGTAGGTCAAAGCCTTGCCGTCGAGCGCCCAGCGTGGCGCGGCATCGGCATACCCGCTTTCGGTGAGATCCACCACGTGCTTTCCGTCGGCGCTGACAAGAGCAATGTCGGAGTTGTTCCAGCCTCCGACTCCCAAGTAGTCGGCTAAGAGCCACTTGCTGTCGGGGCTCCATGTGAATGAAATGTCGCCGTCGGAGTAGGAGTAGTTGTATTTTCCGTCGAGTGCGGTGTTCGTTTCATGTGTCTTTGTGTCGATAACGCGGAGCTCGGAGCGGTCGTGGAGGAATGCTATTTTTGAGCCGTCGGGGCTGTATTCGGGCTGCTGAGCGGGGGCATCGGATGAGTAGAGGGGAGTCTCGACGATGTCTGAAGCGTAGGCGAATGATTTTTCTTTGTCGTCTTTGATTTTAGCTGTGAAGAGTTGCCAGCGACCGTCGCGCTCGGAGTCGTAGACGAGTGTGCGTCCGTCGGGGGAGAAGCTGATGTGGCGCTCTTGTCCGGGGGTGTCGGTGATTCGCTTTGTGGTGGGGTATTTTACTGATGTTACGTAGATATCGCCGCGGAGTGTGAAGGCTACTTCGTCGCCTGAGGGTGAAACGGCCATGTTGTCGGCCCCGGCGTTGACGTATCGCTTGATGTAGTCGGGGTCGAAGAGGTCGGTGGTGATGTCGACGTTGACTTTCTGGGGTTGCTGTCCGGGGACGAGGGTATAGATTTCGCCGTCGTAGCTGTAGGCGAGAAGTGAGCCGTCGGCGTTGGCGGAGAGTGAACGCACGGGGTGGTCGGTGTAGTGGGTGATCTGTGTGCGCTGGCTACCGTCGGTCTGGGCGAGCCAGATGTTGAGGGATCCGTCCTGCTCGCTGAGGTAGGCGTATCGCTTGCCGTCGGGACCTATCCATACGGGGTTGCGGTCGCTGCCTTTGAAGTCGGTGAGTCGAGTGAATGTGCCGTCGCGGTAGAGGCGGATGTCGGGGGTTCCGGCGGAGTGCTCGTGTTTGCGCCAGGCGTTTTCGTAGCTCTTTTTTTCTTCGAAGATGAAGTCGCCAGCGGGGTTGATGTCGGCCGAGGGTGTGGGGAGTGAGAGGTAGAGGGCGGGTCGGTCGGAGCCGGAGATTCCAACTTTGTAGGTCTGTGTGAAGAATGGTGCGGTGAGGTCGGAGGGTGAGGGGGCGAAGTCGGCTGAGAATACGACGGCGGAGTCGCCGAGCCACGCGAGGGGTGTTTCGTTGTCGCTATGGGTGGTGATGCGGCGTGGTGTTCCGCCTTTTGAGGGTACGACGAATATATCGGCCGAGCCCATGCGGTTGCTCTGGAATGCGATCAGGGATCCGTCGGGGCTCCAGAGGGGTTTGGTGTCGTAGGCGGGATCGGAGGTGATGCGGGTGGCATCGCCTCCTTTTGCGGGGACTGTATAGATGTCGCCTTTGTAGGTGAATGCTATTGTTGAGCCGTCGGGGGAAAGGGCAGTGTTTCGGAGCCAGAGGGGTGTCTCGGCGGCGAGGGGGAGTGCTGCGAGGGCTGTGAGAAGGGTTATGATTGATTTTTTCATTTTCGATTTTTAAGGGGTATTTTAATATAAGACGTGCGGGGGAGGGGAAATATTACAGGTGGAGGGGAGAATTTTTTGTGAGAGAAGGTGTGATTGTATAGCTCTTTCCTTGTCGCGATTATTTTGTATATTTGCATCTCAAATCCCTCAACGATGAAGAAAGCGTTAACTATAACTGAACAGATGCAACTACTCGAAAATAGAGGTGTTGTGTTTGACAATAAAACGAAAGCAAAGGAAATACTGCTTGACGTGGGTTATTACCGACTTGGTTTCTATGCTTTCCCTTTTGAGCGTACTTTTCCAGCTATTCATAATCGTACACATGAGTATGTTTGTGGTACTACATTTCAATCTATATACGACTTATATCTGTTTGACACACAACTCCGGCGCATGCTACTGAATGCGCTTGATAGAATTGAAGTGAATCTACGCTCCAGGATTACGTATATAGTTTCAAATCATTATGCAGACTCTTCAACGTGGTTTGTAGATAAGACGATTATGAAGTCTTCGTTTGTTCAGAGCTTCCGAGAGAAAGTATATTCCACACTACTTGAAAACCCAGTTATCAAGCGTCATCACGACAAATATATCAATGACAGATATGCTCCAGCATGGAAGACTTTGGAGTTTATGACGCTTGGAAATCTGACGGCATTATTTCAGGCAATTAAGGATGTTGACCTTAAAAAAGCAATTGCCAGTGAGTATGGTTGCTCGCTGAAAGTATTTATCAATTACCTTGAAACGATACGCGTTATTCGTAATAAATGTGCTCATGGGAGTTGTATATATAACTTAGAATTATCTAAAGGCATTAGAGCTCTCCCTGCCGGAATAGGTGCTTATGACCGACATAACATCAATGGAACGTTCAGTGTTATAAAGTATATGCTCGGAAGGATATCTCAGTCAAGGAAAGCAGAACTTGAAGATAATCTTAAAGCACTATTGAGGAATCATAGAATGGCTGCAACTAATAAAATTATTGAGACTTGTACAAATTTCTCTTTGTGAAATTTTGTACAACCGATTAAAAGCATTAAATTTGTACCCGATACAGTGCCCGTATAGGCTTCTCTTTTGAGAATGTCGCTATATCTGCACTATAATAAGGATGTTAAGGCACCCGGCTTCGGCTT
>CAYYQS010000119.1:0-7094 GCA_964472555.1 uncultured Bacteroides sp. | reverse complement strand
TACACCTACGCGGCAGCTGCCCCGCACACGATAGGATTCAGTGCATAGTACTTCAAAACTCCACAACTTCATAACTAACAACTCGTACTTACCACTAAACTCCTACGCCCCGCAGCGAAGAGAACATTGACATCGTGGTAAAAACTATGGCCCGCCAAGCTCCTTGAAGATTTTCAGCCTTTTAACGGTTTAAGGATTTGTAAAGTGCGGAAAATGTAGTAATTTTGCAGTTCTAATCAACCCGATTATTACTGCACATATGTATACACGTAATCTCCTCGCGGCATTAAGCGCCGTACTTTTCAGCTCGAGTGCTTGGGCTCTCACCGTGAACTGCGCTCCGGGCGAACTTAAATCGCTGGTCGATAAACCTGCCCAAATCAGCGAACTGACTATTACAGGCACTGCCGATGCCTCAGACTTCCACTTTATCGAGACGTCCATGCCGGCTCTGCAGACTCTGGACCTCTCCAAGTGCGCCATAGCTGCTTACAGCGGCGATGCGATAAATGGTATCAGCGAATATCCTGCCGCTACCATTCCCTCGATAATTTTCGCAGGGTCGACTTTCACGTCAATCTCTCTCCCTGCCACAGGCTCGGTGAGCATCGCAGCCCACGCCTTTACCGGTTGTGCACTCACTTCGCTGACGATTCCTGCCAATATCACTGAGATAGGAAACTCGGCTTTCGCAGGGTCGCTGTCGCTTGAATCGGTCACTCTGAGCAAAGCGTCGGCAGGCGAATATGCTTTCAAGGGTTGCACAAAACTCACCACTGTCAACCTTGGATCCTCCACAAGTGTGGGCGCTCACGCTTTCGCTGAGTGTACGGCGCTGAGCAGCGTTGCTGCCTCCGGCCTGAAGACGATTGGAGACTTTGCTTTCAACGGATGCACGAGCCTTGATTCGTTTGAGTTCGACAAATCTCTGAGCAGCATAGGTGCCAATGCGTTTGCCCACAGCGGCATTACGGAGGCTCTTCTCCAGCCTACTGCGGTGAAGTCGCTTGGCAACTGGGCATTCGCCCACTGCGCATCGCTCAACGAAGTGTCACTGCCTAAAAGTCTCACTACTTTAGGCGAAGGAGTCTTCTTCGACTGCCCCGAACTCAAGAGCATCAATCTTCCCTCGAATATCAGCGAACTTCCCGACTATGCCCTCAAGGGTGCTTCGTCGCTCTCTGCAGCCAATCTGCCGGAGGGTGTGACGTCATTAGGCGACTATTCGCTGATGAATGCATCCGATATTACATCGATCACCCTCCCTTCCACACTCGAACACATTGGCACCAACGCCATGGAGGGTATGAAGGGACTTACCGAGATCAACGCAAACGCGCTCAAGTCAGTGCCTGAGTTAGGAAGCAATGTCTGGGACGGAATCGACCAGAGCGCTGTGACTCTCAATGCCGACGAGAATGTTGCCGACCTTTTCAAGACCTCGCCACAGTGGGAGAATTTCGATATCCGCTCAATTCCTACTGCCGCCGACAATCCCAAGCTCGATCTTGACTCCGGGCGGACACTCCGCGGACGCTTCGAAGGCTCCCTCCTGCTGCTCGCAGCATCTGGGGTAACGATCGAACACGTCTATCTCTACGACTTGAACGGACGACTCCTGGCTACTGCCAATCCTCACGGCGCACTCACCTCAATAGATACTTCGACTCTCTCTTCAGATATTTTCATTGTACGCTGCATACTATCCGACGGCAGTGACTCAATCCTAAAAATGGCTCGATAATGGGCAAAAACAAGCTGAGGAAGTTCAAAGATCTGGAGACTAATCCTCTTGTGCTCCAGTATCCTTTCGGGGTACTCCGCGAGTCGGGATTCCCTCTTAAGGGCAAGTGGCACAGCGATTTTTTCCACAACAACCGCCCGATAGTGCTTGAACTCGGCTGCGGCAAGGGTGAATACACCATAGGACTGGCCCGTCGCTTTCCCGAGAAGAATTTCATAGGCATCGACATCAAGGGCGCACGAATCTGGACCGGAGCAATGGCTACAATGCGCGAGAATATCCCCAACGCGGCTTTCGTGCGCACCTCGATAGAATGGCTCGAATCGTTCTTCGCTCCCGGCGAAGTGTCGGAAATATGGATTACCTTCCCCGATCCGCAGATGAAGAAGGTCAACAAACGCCTTACCGGTACACGATTTACAGAGATGTACCGCCGTCTGCTTGCACCCGGTGGGGTGATACACCTTAAGACCGACAGCCCTTTCCTCTATGCCTACACCACTCTCATGGCGCGCCACAACGGACTTGAAACGGTGACGGATACCTCCGACCTTTATGCCACAATAGCGCCCGACGATCCTATCCTAAACATCCGCACGCACTACGAGCAGCAATGGCTCGACCGAGGCTTGACTATCAAGTATTTCGCTTTCAGACCGGGAGACGGAGCTCCGCTCGAAGAACCTCCGGGCGCCGACGACATAGAGCAGGATACCTACCGCAGCTACTCTCGCGGTTATATAGAGTGCCCCCAGCTCCTCGAGGCCGAAGAAAATGAATAACCCCGACAAGCTCTCCAACTATATCATATAACACAAATGGATCTTTATCCCTCACTAATCACGCAAGCGCTTTCTACAGTGCGCTATCCGGGTTCGGGTAAGAATATCGTCGAACTCGGAATGGTTGAAGACGATATCCGCATCGACGGCGACAGTGTAAGTTTCACCATTCTTTTCGACAAACCTACCGATCCTTTCAAGGCATCACTGCTGAAGACCGCCGAGGCCGCTATCAGACTGAGCGCTCCGGAGGCCAAGGTGACTATCAACACCGCCACTCGCAAGGCTCCTGCGGAGACTCCCGAGAAGCCCCCTGTGCTCCCCGGTGTGAAGAATATCGTGGCTATATCGTCTGGCAAAGGCGGGGTCGGCAAATCTACCGTAGCCGCGAATCTCGCTGTGGCCCTTGCCGCTGAGGGATATCGGGTGGGGCTTCTCGACGCCGATATCTTCGGCCCGTCGGTGCCTAAGATGTTCGGACTCGAAAACACCGAAATCTACATGCACGAGGTCGACGGACGAAATCTCATAATCCCGGCGGAGGCCTACGGCGTGAAAGTGCTCTCGATAGGCTTCCTCATCGACCCCGACAGCGCTGCGGTATGGCGTGGAGCCATGGCCTCCAACGCTCTCCGACAGCTCATAGAGCAGGCCGACTGGGGTGAACTCGACTATTTCCTGATAGATATGCCTCCAGGCACGAGCGACATCCACCTCACACTCGTGCAGACAGTGCCCCTGACCGGCACAGTAGTGGTGACAACACCCCAGCAGGTAGCGATTGCCGATGCTCGCAAGGGTATAGCAATGTTCCGCGATCCAAAGATCAACGTTCCGGTGTTGGGTATTGTGGATAATATGGCTTGGTTCACTCCCGAAAAACACCCCGACGAGCGCTACTATCTCTTCGGCAGCGAAGGCGCCACCGACGCTTTTGCAAAGAAAATGGATGTGCCGGTGCTTGCACACATACCTCTTGTGGCAGCCGTAGGCGATCATTCCGACTCGGGCAAGCCTATCGTGACTGAAAATACAATGTCGGCACAAGCTTTCGTGCATCTTGCCCATGAGGTTACCGATGCCGTCGCACGACGAAACAAGGATCTTCCCCCAACTCTTAAGGTCAACACGCACTGATGGCTACGTATATACTTGTTCTCAACGGGCCGAACCTCAACCTTACAGGCATACGCGAGCCCGGCATCTACGGCAGCAAGTCGCTCGACCAGATCAACGACGGCCTTACACGTGCTTTCGACGGCAAAATCAGACTCGAATTCGCCCAGTCGAACTGCGAGGGAACTCTTATCGACAAGATTCAGCAGGCTGGCCTCGACACGGAGTGCGTCGGCATTGTGCTCAACGCTGGTGCATACACGCACTATTCCTACGCTATTGCCGATGCGATCGCGGCTGTGAAGGCTCCCGTAGTGGAAGTGCATCTGAGCAATCCGTCGGCAAGGGAAGAGTTCCGCCACCGTTCGGTGATAGCGCCGGTGTGCCGCGGGAGCATCAGCGGTTTCGGAGCTACAAGCTATGTACTGGCAATAAACGCATTACTTTCGCTCCGTGGCTAAGAAAAGCGACACTAACGGCCTTGTGATAGGTCTTGACGGCAAACGCGCGGTGATGAACAACACCGGCCTCGGCAACTACAGTCGTTATGCCGTCAACATTCTCTCAGCTGCCTATCCCTCGACCCGCTTCCGGCTCTACTCTCCTGCCGATAAGGACAACGACCGTCTGCGGCCACTCCTCGGACGCGGAAATGTGGAGCTTTTCGTGCCTCAGTTGCGCTTCGACAACGGTCTGAGCCGGGCCTTTTGGCGCAGCTTCGATCTGCCCCTGCAATTGCGTAACGACGATGTGGCTCTCTACCACGGGCTCAGCAATGAGCTGCCTCTTACTATCAAGGGCGTATGCCCGACCGTGGTGACGATTCACGACCTGATATGGCGGCGCATACCGGGCGACTACGCGGCTATCGACCGCCGTCTGTACGACATAAAATACCGTCGGTCAGCACGCATAGCCACGCGTGTGATAGCAATAAGCGAGTGCACTAAGCGCGACATTATGGCCGAGTGGGACATTCCCGAAGATAAGATTGATGTCATCCGTCAGGGTATCGACCCGATTTTTTCCCTTCCGGTCCACACCACCGACCGTGCACGAGTAAGGGAGACCTACAAGCTCCCCGAGCGCTACATAATAAGCGTCGGCACCGTGCAATCGCGCAAGAACCAGATGCTTGCCGTCCGTGGCCTCAAGGGCTTGCCCGAAAGCGTCGGTCTTGTGATAGTCGGCCGTGCCGACGGCGCCTATGGCGATAGCCTCAAGCGCGAAATCGAGCGTCTTGGACTTGTCGACCGCGTACGCTTCCTCTCGGGTGTACCTTTCTCCGATATACCGGCGCTCTACAATGCAGCCGATCTTTCCACCTACACATCCCGCTACGAGGGCTTCGGTCTTCCGGTTGCAGAGTCGATAGCCTCAGGCACGCCGGTCATCGCCTGCACAGGGTCATGTCTGGAGGAAGCCGGAGGACAGGGAGCGGTCTACATCGACCCCGACGACACCGAAGGCTGGAGCCGCGCGGCAGAAAGATTTTTGGACGACGTAGTATTCCACGACCGGACAGTCCGTCTGGGCAAACAGCATATACGTAGTTTTTCGGCGGAGAATTTCGCCAGACAGACCATGGCCTGCTACAAGAAGGCCTTAATCAGCGAATTGATATGAGCGAGACAAGTAAAAAGACGCTTTTAGTAGTAGGCGCCGGTGGTTTTATCGGCGGTTTTATCGTGGCGGAAGGGCTTCGACGCGGGTTCGAGGTCTATGCGGCAGTGCGCGAGAGCACATCTCGCCGCTATCTCACCGACCCGGCGATAAAATTTGTAGTGCTTGACTATGACGATCCCGACACGCTGGGGCCACGCCTTGCCGAAGCTGCACCGGATCATAAACCATGGGACTACATAATATACAATTTAGGGGCAACGAAGGCTGCGCGCTTCTCGGAGTTCAATCACATCAACTATGAGTATCTGAGGTATTTCCTTGATGCCCTGGAGGATGAACGCCTGGTGCCGTCAAAATTCCTCTATATGAGTTCGCTCAGCGCCTTAGGCCCAGTGGCAGAGGACGGCACCTACCGCCCTATCGACAATAAGTGCATACCACAGCCCGACACGCGCTACGGCCTCTCGAAAATCAAAGCAGAGACCTATCTCGAGACGCGCATGTCGCTCCCCTGGATCATATTCCGGTCGACGGGTGTCTACGGGCCTCACGAGCAGGACTATCTGATGATGATAAAGTGCATCGACCGACACTTCGATTTCGGAGTGGGCTACAAGCGACAGATGCTCACTTTTGTCTACGTAGACGATCTGGTAAACGCCATGTACGACGCTCTTGAATCCGACAAGACCGTTCATCACAAGTACATAGTGAGCGAGCCTCGGGCATATTCACAGAAGGAATTCCGGGCTATCGTCGCCAAGGCTTTGGGGCGTAAATTCGTGGTGCCTGTAAAGCTGCCTCTATGGGCCGTATGGGCCGTTAGTGCCGTGGCGGAGCGTATCGGTGCACTCACCCTCAAACCCTCGACGCTGAACCGCGACAAATACCGCATTATGCGTCAGCGCAACTGGAACTGCTCTGTGGCAGACGCAGAAGCCGACTTCGGGTTCTCTTGCCGATTCCCTCTTGAAAAGGGAATCGAAGAGACTGTAAAAGCCTATAACGCCAGCAAGAAGAAATGATTAAGGCGGCCATAATCATAGCGGCACTCCCGATAGTGGCCTACCCTGCTCTTCTGAGCGCCGCCCCGGAGAACGGGCAGGTCGAGGTTTTCCTCATCCTCTACCCTATCTACGTGCTTGTCGCCACTGTGTGCGCGTGGTTGTGTCGGCAGCGCCGTCCTGAGGTGGCTTGGATCCTGGTGGTGATTACACTTCTGACGCATGTAGCAATGTGGCTGCTCGTATCTAATCCTCCCCAATGACAGAAGAAGACTATATTTCCCTACATATCAGCCCGGAGCCTCCCGCTCTTAAGAAACTTTTCCGCGAGACTCATCTCTACCGGCTCTATCCCCGCATGTGTACCGATCACGTGCAGGGACGGCTGTTAGTGATGCTCACACGTATGATTTCGCCGCAGAGAATTCTCGAACTCGGTACTTTCACCGGCTATTCGACTCTCTGCTTTGCCGAGGGAATGCCCGAGGGTGCGCACATCGACACGGTGGAGGTAGACGGTGAATACTCCGACGATCTGCGCGAACTCTTTGCTGCCTCCGGGCGCGACATACGCCTGCACATCGGAGATGCCGAGGAGGTGGTTCCGCAGCTATTGGCAGAGGGAACGTACGATCTCGTGTTTATCGACGCAAACAAGCGCCGGTATCCACAATACTGGGAGATTCTCGCCGATGCTCTCCCTTCTGGAGCATACATCCTTGCCGACAACACTTTATGGACCGACAAGGTACTCGACCCCGCCGCCCGCGACCCCCAGACCGAGGGAATCCGCCGGTTCAACGATCTCGTAGCCGCCGACTC
>CAYYQS010000118.1:0-7102 GCA_964472555.1 uncultured Bacteroides sp. | reverse complement strand
GCTGGCAGCGACAAGTGCTTCATCCTCCCCGCAGGAGCCTGGACCATTACGCTCGATCCCGCAACCATGACACTCTCCACCGACATCGCTACAGGTGTCAGCGCTATCAACGCTGCTACTGAAGTGGTTGAATACTACAACCTCCAGGGCGTACGTGTTGCCAATCCTCAGAGCGGCCTTTACATCCGCCGCCAGGGCGCTAACGTGACCAAAGTTCTCGTTAAATAACATATCTTCCGAGCCTTCTCGATAGGCTTAGAACACTTAGTGAGGGACGTGCCGACGGTGCGCCCCTCATTTTTGTTAAATTTTTCTCGAAAAAAATTACGCAATGTCAAATGTTTTGCGTAATTTTGCATCAAAATTCATCTGCACCCCTTATGAACGCCAGCATATACACATCCGCGCTTCAGCCTCTGCCACACCCTGCGGCAGTAGCTATGGACATGATGGATATGATGATGTGCAGCCGTTTCGACCGGGTGTAAGATTAGCACGTACCTTACATATCAATCATACAGCCGGTCTCCCTTTCGGATGCCGGTTTTTCTTTTTTTAAACCCCTATGGACTACAGCAAACTCAAATTCGCCACACGGCAGATACACGCCGGACTCAACCACTCCGAACCCACAGGCTCGAGAGGCATCGCAATATATCCTACCGCAGCATATCGCTTTAAGACCTGCGACTACGCTGCCAATCTCTTCGAGCTCTCCGAGCCGGGCAACATCTACACCCGCCTCCAGAACCCCACCACCACAGCGTACGAAGAGCGCATCGCCGCCCTCTACGGCGGCGTGGGTGCTATGGCCGTATCATCAGGCATGGCAGGGCTGCTCGTCACTATCACATCCCTCGCCTCGGCTGGCGACAATATCGTAGCATCGCCCTATCTCTACGGTGGCACCTACAATCAGTTCCGCCACACCCTGCGCCGTCTTGGCATCGAAGTGCGCATAGCTCCCGATCCCTCACCCGAGGCCTTCAAAGCTCTCTTCGACGACCGTACACGCCTCATCTTCGCCGAAAGCATGGGCAACCCCACCTGTGCCGTTCCCGACCTTGAAGGCCTCGCTCACGTGGCTCACGACGCCGGTATTCCTTTTGTGGTCGACAACACCTTCGGAGCCGGAGGATTCCTCTGCAATCCTTTCGACTGGGGCGCCGACATCATTGTCGACTCCGCCACAAAATGGATCAACGGCCACGGTACGGCAATGGGAGGAATCATCGTCGACAAAGGCTCTTTCCCATGGAATAACGGCCGCTTCCCGCAAGTCGACGGCCCCTCTGAAGGCTATCACGGCCTCAACCTCTATGAGGCTTTCGGCAATGCCGCATTCATAGTAAAATGCCGCGTCGACGGCCAGCGCGACCTCGGCACCTGCCCCTCGGCATTCGACAGCTACCTCATGCTCCTCGGCCTCGAAACGCTCTCGCTCCGTGTCCGTCATCAGATCGACTCCACCCGCCGCCTCGCCGAATACCTCCGCAACAGTCCCAAAGTAAAGAAAGTGAGCTACGTCGGTTTCCCTGACCACCCCTCACACGCCAACGCCGCGAAATACTTCCTCGACGGAGCCTCAGGCGTGCTCAACGTAGAGCTTCAGGGAGACCTCGACACCACAGTCCGCTTCGTGGAGGCTCTCGAACTGGCAGCACACATGACAATGATCGGCGACTCGATCACCGTGGTGACACACCCCGCTTCGACCACGCACAAGCAGCTCTCAGAGGCCGATCTCAAGGCCGCAGGCGTCAGCCCCACGCTCCTCCGCATCTCACTCGGACTCGAAGACCCCGACGACATTATCGCCGACTTCGAGCAGGCATTCTCCAAAGCAGGCCTATGACATCCCACTATCATCACCCAGGCGCATTCACTCTTGAGAGCGGCGAAGAAATTCCCGCTCTCACCATAGCTTACCACACTTTCGGCACTCTCAACGCCGATCGCTCGAACGTTGTGTGGGTGTGCCACGCCCTCACGGCCAACAGCGACGTGAAAGACTGGTGGCCCGGCACTGTCGAGCCCGACGGATTTCTCAATCCCGAAGAATATTTCATAGTGTGCGCAAACATACTTGGCTCGCACTACGGTACCACGGGTCCTCTCTCCCTCAACCCGACTACGGGGACGCCCTACTACGCGTCTTTCCCCGCCGTGACAATGCGCGACATCGCCCGTGCCCATATACTTCTTGCCGACGCCCTCGGCATCGGGCGTATCCACGCACTCGTCGGCAGCTCCGTGGGCGGATTTCAGGCACTCGAGTGGGCGGCTCTCCAGCCGGAGCGCTTCGGCCGCCTCGTGCTCATCGCCACCGATGCCAAGGCATCGCCCTGGACAATAGCTATCGACGAAACTCAGCGCATGGCGATCTTTTCCGACCCGACCTACGGCAATCCCGATCCGGACGCAGGGCACTGGGGACTCGCCGCAGCTCGCGCCATAGGCCTGCTCACCTATCGCGGCCCCGAAGGCTACAATGCCACCCAGGGTGAACTCCAAGAAGTTTATCCCGCCCCCGGCAATCACCGCGCCTGCACTTACCAGCGCTATCAGGGCGAGAAGCTCTGCCGCCGCTTCAACGCCTACTCCTACGTGTCTATCCTCAACTCTTTCGATACCCACGATATCGGGCGCGACCGCGGGGGCATAGCCGCAGCTCTGGGCACACTCGATATCCCCGCCATAGTCGTGGGAATCTCCACCGACATCATCTTTACCCCGGCGGAGATGCGTGCTCTTGCCGAGGCGCTTCCCCGCGGCCGCTACGTCGAAATCGAGTCGGCTTTCGGCCACGACGGATTCCTCGTAGAGCACAGCACTCTAAACAGCATTCTCATACCATTCATGCACCAATGAACGAAATCAAGATCGGACTCTTCGGCTTCGGCACTGTCGGCCGCAGCGTCTACAAAGTAATATCCAACGCTCCCAACGCCCACGCCTCTATCAGCCGCATCTGCGTCCGCGATATCTCCAAACCGCGCCCCGATCCCGTCCCCGACGGTCTCCTCACCGATAAACCCGACGACATCTTTTCCGACCCCGACATCAATCTCATTGTCGAAGTTGTCGACGATCCCGCTGCTTCCTACAGCATCGTCACCCGTGCCCTGCGGAGCGGAATCCCCGTTGTGTCGGGCTCCAAGACGATGCTCGCCGCACATCTGCCCGAGCTCATCGAACTTCAGCAGCAGACCGGCGCGGCGCTCCTCTACGATGCCTCCTCGTGCGGCTCAATCCCCGTGATTCGTAATCTTGAGGAATACTACGACAACGACCTCCTGCTTGAAGTGAAAGGTATTCTCAACGGATCGTCCAACTACATCCTCTCGCGTGTTTTCGACCACCGCGAGTCATACGACGACGCTCTGCGCAAAGCACGCGAGCTCGGTTTCGCCGAAAGCGATCCTACCTTTGACCTCAGCGGGAAAGACTCACTCTTCAAGCTTGTTATCATCACTCTCCATGCCCTCGGCGTATACGTTCACCCCGATCGGGTCTTCACTGTCGGAATCACCAACATCCACGAGGCCGACATACTATATGCCCGCGAGAAAGGCATGAAGATCAAGCTCGTGGCGCAGGTGGTGAAGATTGCCGACGACCGCTTCACCATGTTCGTGATGCCCGAATTCGTAGCTCCCGGAAAATACATCTACAGCGTCGATAACGAGTACAACGGCGTGGTGATCCGCGGAGAGTGCTACGACCGCCAGTTTATGTTCGGAAAAGGTGCCGGAGGCCTACCTACGGCATCGTCGATCCTAAGCGACGTGATGGCACGCCGCTACGGCTACCGCTACGAATACAAGAAGATGAGTTATGCAGGGCTCCCGGTATACACCACCGATGTGCCCCTGAGGGTCTACGTCCACTATTCCACCACCGACATTCCGGCGCTGCTGCCCTTCACGCGCATCCGTGAATCTTTCACCTCCGAGAGTGGAAACTACGTGATCGGCGACATCCTCCTATCCGACCTCATCAAAAACAGGTCGATACTTGACAATGAAGACGTTTTTATCGCCGACTTCCCGATGTTTTTCCTTGACCGCGACGACTGATCCGCTCTATTTTAGTCCGAAATCCGCCACGAAAACCAAAAAAAAACCTTAATTCTTTGCAGTTTGGCAAAAAAGGGGTAACTTTGCAGAGTTTTTCATCATAAACCTACATGGGAAAGTTCAGCGCATACAAATTGCCCCTCAAGAGTCTGGGTGTCGGCACGCACACTTTCGAGTATCACCTCGACAAGCAGTTCTTCGTAAACATGGAGAGCGCCGACGTACGTGATGCCGATCTCAACGTGACCCTCACCGTGCAGTACAACGGCGATTTCTACGATCTTGACTTCTGCATCGAAGGCGATGTAACCCTTCTGTGCGACCGCTGCCTCGACGATCTCCACTTTCCCATAGAAGCAGGATACCACATTGTGGTGAAATACGGCGACAGCTACAACGACGATAGCGACGAAGTCCTCGAAATTCCCGACTCCGACCCCTCGCTCAATGTAGCTTACATGATCTACGATACCGTCGTGCTCGCTATTCCTATCAAGCACGTACACCCGCTTGGAAAGTGCAACCGCCAGATGAGCGCAATGCTCAAGAAGCACCGCGCACAGGCAGGCGACGAAGATGCCGATCTCGAGAACGACCTTATCGACGAAATTGACAACATAGACGCCGCTGAGTCCGCTTCGGGCGGTTCCGATCCCCGCTGGGACGCGCTCCGCAAGCTTTCAGGCGACAATGATAACATTGAATAACAACAGATAAAATAAAAGCAAATGGCACATCCTAAACGCAAACAATCCAAGACCCGTACCGCAAAGCGCCGTACGCACGACAAGGCTGTGGCACCCACCCTGGCTCTCTGCCCCAACTGCGGTGCATGGCACATCTACCACACTGTATGCGGCGAATGCGGATACTATCGTGGTAAGCAGGCTATCGTAAAAGACTCAGCTCTCTGATTTTTTTTAATCAGAATCTTGGGGAGATATCACTTCTCCCGGGCCGTAGACATATCCTTGCGCCGACCGAAGCCCCTGATTCCACAGAGGGCCGAGGCGGCTTGAGGAATTGTTGCGTATTATCTTCTTTTATCTAATCGCTCTTAAATTTTTCTTATATATGCTCAGTGCCCGTATCTCCGGATTAGCATCCTACCTTCCCGAAGACATTCTCGACAACGAGATGCTTTCTAAAATGGTAGACACAAACGACGAGTGGATCACCACTCGCGTCGGCATTAAACAGCGACACATCCTCCACATGCCCGGAAAGGGCTCCTCATATCTCGGCATCAAAGCTGTAGAAAAGCTTCTGGCCGAGTACAATGTTAATCCCGACGAAATCGAGCTTCTCATCTGCGCTACTTCAAACCCCGACTACCGCTTCCCCTCCACCGGCTCTATCATCTGCCAGGGAGCAGGGCTCAACAAGGCTTACTCCTACGATATGGAGGCCGCCTGTGCAGGGTTTATCGTGGCACTTCAGGAAGCGAGAGCATATATCTGCTCAGGCATATACCGCAAAGTCCTCATCGTCTGCGCCGAGAAGATGTCGTCGATGGTCAACTATCAGGACCGCTCCACATGCCCGCTCTTCGGCGACGGCGCTGCTGCAGTGCTCGTTGAGCCCACGGAAGAGCAGGGTGTAGGCATTATCGACGGCGTGTTCCACGTCGACGGTATCGGCCGCGAACACCTCCTCATGAAGGCCGGTGGCTCTGCCTACCCCGCATGTCAGGAGACTCTCGATGCAGGTGAGCACCTCCTCTTCCAGGACGGTCGCGCCGTGTACAAGCACGCCGTGACAAACATGCTCACATCTTCGCTCGACATCATGGCGCGCAACCACCTCACTCCCGACGACGTTGCCTACCTCATCCCTCATCAGGCAAATCTCCGCATCATCGAGGCTGTGGCCGACCGTGCGAAATTCCCTATGGAGAAAGTACTCGTCAACATCGAGCACACCGGAAATACTTCGGCAGCTTCAATTCCTATCTGTCTCGACGAATTCAAGCATCAGCTCAAGAAGGGCGACAAGCTGGTTCTCACAGCTTTCGGTGCCGGATTCACCTGGGGTGCCATGTACCTCGTCTGGGACCTCTGAAAAGACATTCCCCCTTCAAATCTATAAAAAATTTCACAAAGATAGCACTTTCACGGTGCTATCTTTGTTTATATATAAAATATGAAAAACATAACTGACATGACACAAAACATAAACGACAACGGCGCACTCACCCCCGCCGACGAAAAAAATCTCCCTGTGGCAACTCACAAATCCGGCTTCGTCAACATTGTCGGAAACCCTAACGTGGGAAAATCCACTCTTATGAACGACCTCGTGGGAGAACGCATCAGCATCATCACCCAGAAAGCGCAGACCACGCGTCACCGCATTATGGGTATCGTAAATACTCCCGAATATCAGATTGTGTTCTCCGACACTCCCGGCGTGCTCAAGCCTAAATACAAGATGCAGGAAGGTATGCTCGCATTCAGCGAAGGCGCTCTTACCGATGCCGATATCCTCCTCTACGTTACCGACGTGGTGGAAGATCCCACCAAGAATGCCGACTTCCTCGAGAAAGTGGCCAAGGAAACTATCCCCGTTCTTCTCGTAATCAACAAGATCGACCTTCTCAAGGACAATACCGAACTTGAAAAGATAGTAGACCGCTGGAAGCAGCTCCTCCCCAAGGCGGAGATTTTCCCCACTTCGGCAAAAGAGCACTTCAACGTTCAGGCTCTGATGCAGCGCATCGTGGAGCTCCTGCCCGCAGGCGAACCATACTTCGGCAAGGACGCGCTCACCGACAAACCGGCCCGATTCTTCGTCACCGAGATTATCCGCGAGAAAATACTTCTGAACTACGACAAGGAGATTCCTTACTCAACGGAGGTGATCGTCGAAAGCTTCGAGGAAAAAGAAAACTCGATCCACATCATGGCGGTGATCTACGTTGAGCGCGACAGCCAGAAGGGAATCCTTATCGGCCGACAGGGAACTATGCTCAAGCGCGTGGGTACTGAGGCCCGCAAGGACATTGAGAAATTCTTCGGCAAGAG
>CAYYQS010000117.1:0-7171 GCA_964472555.1 uncultured Bacteroides sp. | reverse complement strand
TTCGAGATACTGAGCTTCGATATTGAAGATTCCAGCGTGAGCGAGCAGGGCGGCAAAACGCTTGTTGTGGATTCCGGCGAGATAATAGATCGAGAAACCTCCGTAGCTTGCGCCGGTTGCGCCGATTCGAGCAGGGTCGATATATGACTCACGCTTCATGTCATCGACGGCAGAGAGATAATCCTGCATATTCTGACCCGGATAGTCTTTTGAAATCTGCTCGTTCCACTCAGTACCGAAACCGGGAAGGCCGCGGCGGTTGGGAGCGATCACAATATATCCTTCTGCTCCCATGAGTGCAAGATTCCAGCGATAGCTCCAGAACTGACTCACAGGTGACTGTGGGCCGCCCTGGCAATAGAGAATCGACGGGTACTTCTTCGATGCGTCAAACTTCGGAGGATACACTACCCATGTCACCATTTCCTTTCCGTCGGTAGTAGGCACCATACGTTTTTCGACAGTCGGCATATCAAGCTGAGCGAAGATGTAGCCGTTGATATCGGTGAGCGGTTTTACTGTGGGAGCTTTCTTCCCGTTCAGAGTGATAAGCATCAGCTCATTGGGGCGGAGCATGCTGTGGCGCATGGTTACTATCTGATTCTTTCCAGCCGGGGAAAGTGTGGTAAAGTCGGCAATCTCGTCTGTGAGCTGCTTGATTGCGCAGTCTTTAAGAGATATCGTGAATACAGGAATTACTCCACCTTTGGGAGCAATAAAGTATATCGAAGAGCCGTCGGGTGCCCATGCGAATTCATCGATAGTGTAATCCCAGTCGGCTGTAAGATCACGGCGCTCGGCAGTCTGACAGTCGAGGATGAAGAGACGGTTCTTATCGCTTTCATATCCGTCACGCTCCATGCTTAGCCATGCCAGATAGCGACCGTCGGGAGAGAACGCTGGAGCAGTATCATATCCCATCATGCCTTCAGTAAGGTTGCGGGTCTGATGGCTCTCCACATGATAGAGATACAAGTCAGAGTTTGTCGATATAGCGTATTCGAGTCCTGTCTTCTTACGGGAAACGTAAACGAGCATCTTACTGTCGGGGCTCCACGCGAAAGATTCTGATCCACCGAATGGTTTCATAGGAGCTTCAAAAGGCTCGTCGGCCATGATATCACTCAGCTCCGTTACCTTGGTGCCGTCGAATTTTCCTACAAAGGGGTGGGGGATTTCTGTAACCCATTCATCCCAATGCTTATACATCAGATCATCGATTACGCGGCCGGTAGCTTTGGGAAGATCGGGATATAGATCGCCTGCACTGCGGGTGTATTTCACAGAGCCGATTATTACGATATTCTTTTCATCTGGAGAGATGAGGAACCCTGCTATTCCGCCTTGGTGCTCAGAAGCCTGAATGCGATCCGTGCCGTCGGCTTTCATTGTCCAGAGCTGAGGTTGACCGTCTGCATCGGGATACATGAAAGCTATTCTGCTACCTCCAGCATACCATACAGCACCACTTTCGCTTTTAGGTGTATCTGTGATGCGTTTGGGCAGAGCGTCTTTGCCGTCTACCGCAAGCGTGTAGAGATCGTTGTTTGCATTGTTCTCTGCGAGATTTTCGTAGGATATACCGAACAGAACCGTTTTTCCGTCTGGGCTAACCACAGGAGAAGATACGCGCCCAAGGGCTTCGAGAGCGTCGATCGAGAATCGTCCGTCAGGACTTTTAAAGACCGGTGTCTCGGCTGCCGTAGCGCTCGCGGCCAATAATGCTGCCGTAGCTGTCATTGCTATTTTGTGCATATAGGGGATGAATAATGATGTAGTTGATAGGTGTATATTTTCTGCAAAGTTAGCCTAAAATTCTTACCGGAGCAAATCAGGCTTCATTGCTCAGTATAGGCTAAGGAAGTGAGATATGGCCGCAGTTCCGACCAGTTGTAGTAAATTGTCGAAGTGTGTGTATCTGCAGGCGAAATGGGAAGAATGGCATCTTTTTCGTTGTGCAGTATGCGTACGAGGATGTCGTTGTTTCCTTTTACGGGACGGAAGAAGATAAACTGGAGGTTTGTTCCCATGGGACAGACGTAAAAGTCTGCGTAATCTGCCGAGAGGTCTTCGGGACGTTCGGCATCTGAGAAACACCCTTTCACTTTAAGCAGCGCGAGGAGTGGAATAATATTGCCATCGTGTCCGAATCGAAGCGTCGCACCGCGTTTACCATTGGCTATATATGCGTCGGAGTTCTCGATAATATGGCGGAGAAGGTTGCGGGAGTTGGCAACGTGGAGGCCATGAGCACGAGGATAAGAAGAGTTGCAAGCGAAGAAGTTGTAGTTGAATACTTCCCAGAGTCCGAACAGTTCGTCATTGGTAAAGATAGGGAGAATGTCGATGTCTGTCTCCATGTTCTGGAGGTCTATGGCAATATAGTAAAGATCCCACATAAGAGCTTCTGTGTCCACCCATGTGTCAACATATGTCCTGTCGGCGAAAATGGCATTCATCAGTCTTTCAGACTTTGTCTTGGCTGCTTTGAAGCGTTTGAAGTCCTGATACCATGGACCGGTAGTTTTACCAAGTTCAGCTGACTCTGGTGTATGGTGGCAAAGATAAATCATGTGCCGCTTCGAGGATTCCATGGGAACATCAAGCTCGGGGCTGATCTCCTTGAGTCCGTCGACGAAGTTGAACATCGAGTGTGCACAACGCATCACTTGGGTTGATGCGGCTGTGACTTCTGATCCGGGCATTGCGAACACAGACGGATAAGCCGTAGCCATTCGCACGCCTATATCGTGATGCTGACGTGCGCCAAGTGGTGTGAGTTCGCCACCGCGTCCCCGGGCTTCTTCCCAAATTGTATCGATTTGCAAACGGAGTTTTTCTCCCATTGGCGTCAGGACGCCTGCTTTGTGAGCGTCGGCGAGGCGGTCGACCACGCGTTTATAATCGTCGTCGGAGATAAGGAAGCGTGAACCATGTCGACCGTAGTGGCTTATGTAGAATGGTTCGTAACCGGCGGGGAGTTCATATTCGGCAGTTAATCCTTCTTCCGGGTAAGCGTAATATACACCTCCGGCTTTTGCCGGATTATCCTTTACAGCCTGCCGGTAGTCGGATGCAAAACAGCCGCATGTGACTGCCAAAGCCACAGCGGCAATAAATATCTTCTTCATAAATAATGATTGGTGGTATAGAACGAGCAAGTGATTCGTTACTTCTTTCGTTTTAAAAATGGAGCGAAAAAGCGGAATGCCTTTATGCCGAGGAAAGCATACTCAGCAATAGATATTACTCCCGAAATACGGGAAAACAAAGAATTGGATCCACCGAAGAATGAAACTTTCTCACGGTAACTGTTTGTCTGAGCGGAGATCTTGAATTTCTGTATCTCCATGCGCGCCTGAACGAGAGCGCGCCGCATCTGGATTTCATGCAGTGTGAGACCAGGCCATTCTTGTGCAGGACGTTCAGGATATGGTGGCAGACTTATCATCGGGATCTTTTATTTGTGGCGCAGGCAAAAGCAGGCGCGAGATGAAACGGGAGATGGGATTGACTATAAGCTGTGTCCGGAAAAGAACAATTACCGCAGCCAGAATGATATAGAATCCGGCAACGATGACGAAAGCCCATAGCGGAGCAATGACAGCCGATAGCAGTAGGCTGACGGATATAGAGATGAACACGAGCGCGACAGTAGAGAGGATAAAGAGCAACGCACACAAGGCAATACCTGAGCATGCTCTGATCAGTTTCTCGGTTGCACTGAGGCGCGTGTCCTCGATCAACAGTCGGAGATATGACGTGATGCTTTTTGTCAGATCGGCGAACGTTGCGGAAGAATTGGTGTTTCCGGACATAATGCGATATAATTTTTATCCCGGCAGTAGCGCCGTTAAAATGATCCCGGCCTGAAGCGAAACCGCTCCGGGCCGGGGGTATTGCTGTTTTACTGTTTGTCTTCTACCTGAGCTGCGATCATTTCGACAAGTTCGTCGATATCGTCGGCTGCAATGATGCCCTTTTTCTGCAGAATCACCTTGATCCGAGCACGAAGTTCAGGACCTGTGGTGGGTGTGAGAAGGGCAGTAGCAGCGGCGCCGATCGCGGCACCGAAGATGAATGTCATCAGACCTTTCATATCTTTAGTGATATTTTAGGCGCGGGCCTTATTTAACTTCTTTGATTTCTTCTGCTATCTGGTCGGCGAGACTTTCGAGTTCGCTTGCCTTGATTCCGGGTACGTGAGATAGGATGAAGTCTTTGATAGCTTCACGGGTGTCACTACCTTTCTGAGGGGCGAGAAGAAGGGCGGTTGCTGCGCCTACGAGAGCGCCACCGATAGCGGCGATGATGATAGGAAGTCCTTTCATGATGTTGAAGTTTTTGAGGGTTCTATAATTATATTTACATTTTTCTTAGTAACTATGATTATAACGCGCCAGATCTGAAATTGTTCAGTCGGTGAGAGGAACAGCGTAGAAAGCGGTGCGTCCGTCGGGGTAAATACCGGAGATGAACATCACTTTGCTGAGGCCTGAGGAGGATTTTGCGAGAGCCTTGTAGAGCTTGACAATTTCGTCAGCTGAAGATATGCGAGTCCCGTTGATTTCGAGAATGATGAATCCTGCACGCATCCCCTGATCGGCAAAGCGGCCCTCGGGTTCGATAGACTCCACTGTCACTCCGTGACTGATGCCGAGCTTGCGGGCGAGTTCCGTGTTGACAGGGGCGAAAGTTGCGCCGAGAGACTCTTCATTGTCAGGACGTATCACAGTTGTTCCTCCGGTGTTGTTGCGCAGAGTAGCGTCGGTGGTGTGGCGTCGGCCGTCGCGCCAGTATTCTATCTTAACTTTGTCGCCGGGACTAAATGCGGTGATAGCTTCCTGAAGCTGAGCGGTGTTGGTTGTAGTCTTGCCTCCCACAGAGGTGATTACGTCGCCTTTCTTAAGACCGGCTTCGAGGGCGGCGGATCGGTCGAGAACTTCTTCAACATGGATTCCGGCAACAGGACCTTCTATCTTCTCCTGTGCGATGAGTTCAGGGGTGAGCTCGCGGAATGTTATGCCGAGATAAGCGCGTTGTACTGTACCGAATGCGTGAAGATCGGATACCACCTTCTGAACGATTGATGTAGGGATTGCGAATGAGCACCCTGCGTATGTGCCTGTCTTGGAGTAAATGGCGGCGTTGATTCCTACGAGTTCACCTTTTAGGTTGACCAGAGCTCCACCGGAGTTTCCGCTGTTTACTGCGGCGTCGGTCTGGATGTATGATTCGATACCACCCGATGCCGGCATGCCGGTGGAGGAGGAGATATTACGTGCTTTTGCACTGACGATACCTGAGGTTACAGTAGAGGTGAAGCCGAAGGGATTACCTACGGCGAGTACCCACTCACCCACTTTCAGCTTTTCGGAATCGCCCATGGGGATTACGTGAAGATCGGGTGCTTCAATTTTGATGAGAGCGAGGTCGGTGTCGGCATCAGAACCGATGACGGTGGCTGGAAAGTTGCGGTTGTCGTTGAGTGTGACTTCGAGACGCTCAGCACCGTCGATCACGTGGTTGTTTGTAACGATGTATCCGTCGGCACTGATAATGACGCCCGACCCAAGGCCTGTCTGCTGTTGCTGACGTGGCGACTGTTCCTGCTGGCGCCGGGGGGCCTGTCGTGGAGTTCCGAAGAAGAAGTCGAAAAGGTCGCCGTACTCGGGAGCCTGCTGGCGCGAGCGTGGAGTAGCAAAGCTTTTAACTGATACTACGCCGTTGACGGTGTTTTCAGCGGCACGGGTGAAGTCGGCCTGTGAGATGAAGCCGTCCATCGATGAGGGCTCGGCTGATATTTCGTTTTCAGTATTGTCGGAAGTGCGGACGAATAGAGATTTACCGGGAGCGGAGCTCTCGGTTGCATGAAGAACTGTGTAGATTCCTCCGGCTATGATAGCTACGGCGGAAAGTGTGATGATTGCTTTTCTCATTGCTTCAGTCATTATAGATTGCAGTGTTATTGTAGTTATTCTAATGCAAATATAATGCTAAAGAGTTATATTATCGGTCGCCGTTATGAATTATTTGCGCTTACTGCCTTTTTTTAAAATTAATTTAAAATTTTGGATGAAGCAGTGATACCGATATGTCAGTCTGTTGTGTCAATCTTCGCTATAATTCTCTAACGATTCTTGTAATTCCTTCTTAATCATTGTTCTAAGCTCCGGGGGAGATAGGACGGTGATTCTTGGACCGTGACTGAGGATTTCTTCGACCAGATCGGGAGTGATACGGAGCCGGTAGGTGAATATAGAGTATTCGTCGTGGATGAATTCTTCCTGTGACTGATGCAGAGGGAGTGCTCGGAAGTATTTTGCCTGACGGGAATCGACTTTGAGTTCGATCTTGCGCACTTCTCCGTCGGAAAAAATAATGCCGAATGCGTTGCGGGAATACTCTGCGGCGTTGAACGATGGATCGGGAATGAAGGTATCGGAGGTGAGACGGAGAGACGATATGCGGTCGAGCGCGTAAGTCTTTATTCTGCCGTCTGCATTGTTGAGCCCGGTGATGTACCAGCGCTGACGGAAGATCTTGAGGAAGAGTGGACGGAGCACAACATCGCGTGTGGCTATGCGGCGCGTGTAGGGATGATAGTCGAAGCAGATCACTCGGTTCTGCCTCAATGCTTCGATAACTGGGGCGAGATGAGTGCGGGCGGAGGGGACATCTTCGAGGAAGATGCGCGAGGCTACATCGCTGCTGTGTGACAGGACTTCGTTGGTTGCGGCGGAGTTGAGCAACCATTCGGCGACGCCCGTGTTGAGGGCGTCGCCGTGATTGTCGATATAATATTCGAATGTGGAGGGGTCGCACTTGATCTCTATTCCGAACATCTCTTCTGCTCCGCGAAGATAGTTGTGGAAAGTGCGGCGGGGGAGAGTAGTGCCGTTACCTGCTGGAGATTTCTGCCATAGTTCGTCGATCTGCCGACGCGTGATTCTTCCGAACCGACGGATTGTGTCGACTATCCAGATATATCTGTTGAACAGGTCGCGCGGCATTAGAAATCAACTGGCTGCCTGAGTAGCTTTGTGGCCGATAGAAAGGAGGCGGAGTCCGATGACTGTGATGAGGGCGTTGATGATGAGGAGCTCGAAGCGTGTCTCGTAGCCGAAAAGTTCTTTCAGAACGAGCTGAAGAACCCACGAGAGGCAGGGAG
>CAYYQS010000116.1:0-7220 GCA_964472555.1 uncultured Bacteroides sp. | reverse complement strand
TGGGGAAATCTTTGTAACTTTGAAGACTGAACATCACCCGAACATCATGTTGACATATAACAACCACCTCAAGCGACTGATTCTGCCCGAATACGGCCGCAACATACAGCAGATGGTAGACCACTGCGTGACGATAGAAGACCGCGACGAACGCAACCGGTGCGCACACACTATCATCGAAGCCATGCTTACGCTCTTCCCTGCCACCGGCGATGCAACCGAATATCGCCGCAAGCTGTGGGATCACCTGATGATAATGAGCGATTTTACGCTGGATGTTGATTTTCCGTTTGAGCACGTTGAGCGCCAGTCTCTTGGCGGCACGCCGGAACCCGTGCCGGTAGAACGCCCCGGCACGATGCCGTTCAAATACTACGGCAAGTATCTTCCCCAGCTCGTCGATAAAGCCGCTGCCATGGAAGAAGGAGAAGAGCGTGAAGCACTGGTGCTTATGATAGCCAATCAGATGAAAAAAACTCTGATCGGCTATCAGATAGACAATGTGGAGGACACGAGGGTCTTTGAGGACCTGAGGACTATGTCGCACGGCGCAATCCGCCTCGACCCGGAGACTGTACAGCTTCATGAATTCAAGCAGGCTCCGGCTCCAACTACGGGTAAAAAGAAAAAGAAAAGATGATAGGTTGCGACAAACTCACCGTACTCGGCAATTTCGCCAAGCCTCATGGAATAAAAGGTGAAATCGCAGCAGCTCTCGACGAAGAATCGTCGGAGGCGTTGCTTTCTGCCGGGCATCTCTTTGTGGAGTTAGACGGCCTTATGGTACCGTTCACGATAGTAGGCATACGACCGAAAAGCAGAGAAACCGTTTTGCTTACGCTCAAAGGAATCTCCGATGAGAAGCAGGCGGCCGCACTTACCGGCAAGGATATCTTTGTGGAGACGGATTTACTGCCGGAATCTTTCGCCGACGAAGCAGACGGATTTTATCTTGACGACCTTATAGGATTTTCTATCATAGCCGAGGGAAATACTATCGGCACTATCGAAGACTACGACGATTCGACAGCTAATGTGCTTTTTAAGGTTCAGAAGCCGGATGGACGGGAAATACTTATACCGGCCGACGACAATCTTATAGAATCGGTAGATCCGGATAATAAAACAATCGAGATGTTGCTCCCTGAAGGTCTCCTCGACCTCGAATAACTCTCCTCAACACATATTGACAATGAAAGAATACGATGAAAATGAAGCCGTTGCGCTGATGTCGAAGACTCTTGTCCCTGAAAAGCGCAATGAAAATGCCGTGTGCGAAGTTCTCGATCTCATCTATGATTACTACGATGAGAACGGCGACCTCGACTTCAATCTTGACAGCGACGATGACGTCGATTTAGATGCCATGGTATCCTATATCGCGCGCTACCTGAGAAAGAATTCGCCTGAGGTCGAGTTCAGCGATGAAGAGATAGCCGCCATGGTAAAGGCTGAGATCGAATACGAAGAAAGCCTTCTATGATTATGACAGGCCTTCTCCGAAAATCCTTGCGCGTTCTTTTCCTCTCGGCAGGTCTCTGCACCTGTTTTGCATCCCTGGCACAGGATAAAGATGCTTTCGACCCTTTCTCCGCCGATATCGAGGAAAACGTGTCGACTCCCGCAGTTCCGCCTAAGTATAGCGAAGCCGTGGCGGCTGCCATGAGTCCGCTCGGCAAAGCTCTTAAGGACGCCGGTCTTAAAGTCTCAAAAGTCCGCTCAGGCGAAGTTGTAATGGCCGAAATACCTGCCTCTGCCCTCTTCGCGCCCAACTCCCGCGAACTCCGCCTCGATGCCGGTCGGTTTTTAAGTCCTCTTTTACCATACGTCAAGCGAACCGACAAGTACAAGGTCGTGATCGCCGCCCATGCAGACAATACGGGCGACAGCGCTTACGCCGACGATCTTACGGCCGACAGAGCCAATGCCGTCGACGCCTATTTCGAAAAGGAGACAGGAGAAGACTCTCAGGCTATCCCCTACGGCATAGGCTCAGACGAGCCCATAGCCCCGAACGTTGGCGTAAAGAACCGCGCCTCCAACCGCCGGATAGAGATTTATTTTATACCTACAAAGGAATTTATCGATAAAGCCCGAAAAAAATAATAACTCTACACAATGGAAAATCAAGCCGCCGACAGCCGTCCGTTCAAGAAAAGGAATTCAGGACTTCCCGCAGAGATAGCCGGGAGGCTTGTTCCACGCGCTGTAGAGATAGAAGCAGCCGTATTAGGAGCACTAATGCTCGAGCGGGATGCCTTCACTGCTGTTTGCGATCTACTCACACCCGAAAGTTTCTACGACCCCAAGCATGAGAAGGTATATACAGCCATTCAGTCGCTCGGTATGGCTCAGGAACCTATCGATATAATGACGGTGACCAATCGTCTGAGGCGCGACGGCGAGCTGGAGGCCGTTGGCGGTCCGGCTTTCGTGGCCGGTCTGACCATTAATGTGGCTTCGGCAGCTCATGTGGAGTTCCATGCGCGAATAGTTGCGCAGAAATACCTTGCCCGCGAGCTTATCAGCTTTGCATCAAAAGTTGAAAACGCAGCCTTCGACGAGAGCAACGACATCGACGATCTCCTTCAGGAGGCTGAGAAGAGGCTTTTCGATATATCGCAGCGCAATCTGAAGAAAGATGTATCGCAGATCGACCCTATTATCCAACGGGCCGTGGAGCAAATGCAGCTTGCAAGCCAGCGCGAATCAGGCCTGAGCGGACTCGACACAGGCTTCCGCGATCTCAACAAAGAGACATCCGGTTGGCAGAACTCCGACCTTATCATCATAGCTGCCCGTCCGGCCATGGGTAAGACGGCCTTTGTGCTTTCAATGGCGCTCAACATTGCGCTTCACAACGATCCTGTAGCGGTATTCTCGCTCGAAATGAGCAACGTGCAGCTTGTGAACCGTCTCATTTCGAACGCATGCGAGATACCCGGTGAAAAGATCAAGAGCGGCAATCTGTCGACTGCCGACTGGGGGCAGCTCACCACACGTCTTAGCCGACTCCAGGGCCTTCCGATGTACGTGGATGATACCTCGAGCCTTCCGCTGATGGAGCTCCGCACCAAGGCACGTCGTCTTGTGCGCGAGCATGGTGTGAAGATAATCATCATCGACTACCTCCAGCTTATGACCGCAGGAATCAAGCTTGGGTCGCGCGAGCAGGAAGTAGCCATGATATCGCGATCGCTAAAGGACCTTGCCAAGGAGCTTGATGTGCCTATCATAGCGCTCTCCCAGCTCAACCGTAAGGTAGAGGACCGAGGAAACAAGGACAAGCGGCCACAGCTCTCCGACCTCCGCGAATCGGGATCTATCGAGCAGGACGCCGATATCGTATGCTTCATTCACCGACCGGAATATTATACCCATGCGTCTACCGACGAGAACAATGAGGATATCCGCGGGCTCGCTGAGTTTATCATCGCCAAGCACCGTAGCGGTGGTGTCGGAACGGTGAAGATGCGTTTCCGCAAAGAGCTCGTCCGGTTCGAAAACTGGGATGAGGATATCGCAGGGTCTAACAATGGCTATGTGCTTGTGGGCGCAAGCGATAACTCCGACACTGCCGTACCTCAGGCCAACCCCGAGCAAGCTGCAGCAGATGCGAAGGCGCTGGGGATTGATTCCGGCAGACCAGCAGGGAACGAGGATTTCCTCTCTGAGGGCGACAATCAACCTTTCTGATTACCGGTTTTCCGAAAGAAACCTAAGCATCACGCTCATCACTTCCTCCCGCACTGCTTTCCGGGACAAGACAAGATCGTGTAGACCGTTTTCGAATACGGCCTCGGTAACGTTCGTACCTAAGTGGCGTCCCACTTCTGCTATAGAGTCCACATCAAGAATGGCATCGGCCGATGAGTAAGCCGAGGCATCATCGCCTCTGCGCGCTGAGCGAGCCGAATGCATAAACAATATAGGAATATCTATCCGCAATCCCCTCAGCTCTTTCTGCGCACGCTCAATGGCTCCGATCCAGCCGCTATCGGGGTCGGGCATAACGTCGGGCTTCCAGTAGCGACGATAGTCCCACTCACCACCAAGCTCGGCGTGAAGAGATCGTGCATACCCCGCGTCGGCAGACTGATGAACAGGAAGCGTCGGTATAAACCGGCCTAAAGCACTGATTGCAGGCACCGCATAGCGTCGGAGGAACTTAGGAAGATTCCATGCCAGAAAAGGACTGTTGAGCATCAGCACACTCACCATCGAAGGGCGCCGTTTCGCCACAAAAAGTGCCGAGGTTAGACCGCCGGTCGAATGGCCCAGCATCGCGACATTCTTTATTCCGTCAGCCTCTATCGCCTTCAGTGCCGCCTCGATATCGGCGAAATACTCCGTGATATCGCGCACCTGAAACATTTTCTGCCCCTTCAGCAGCGACCGCCCGTATTTGCGGAGCTCAACGGCATAGAAAGCATATCCGGCCGCGACGAAAGCATCAGCCATTTCCCGCTGGAAAAAGTAGTCGCTGTAGCCATGCACATAGAGTATTGCCCTCTTGGCCCCAGGCGACTGTTTACGCACGATCGCGCAGCGGACTTCTCCGCTGTAATCCGACGGCTGCGTCACATACGCCACTTCAAAGCCGTGGCCGAGTATATCATTGGTATATTCCATAAAATAAAAGAATACTTTTACAAAGGAAACAATCAGCCGCCCCGGGGAGTTGACCGGAGGCGGCTGAAAAAATCTCGAAGAGTGATTTCTGGGTTTAATATTCCGATATCGTCAATTGTTACTTGTTTAATCTACGTTCAGTACGTCTCTGTTGTAATCTCGAGTTCAGAAATACGGAAGTTCTCGGCAGCAATGATGGTAAGGCTGTTGGTAGAGCCTGTCCATGTAGCGGCTGTAGCAGACGCGAATGTGATAGCACCATTGCTTACGGTGTAAGCAGCTCCGGCTCTACCATTAGATCCCTTGAAGTTGATTGAGGTCATGTTCTCGCCATTTGGGGCTGTAATGGTCATTGTGGTCTGCTTATAGATGCGGATAGTCTTCTGCTGGTTAGCGTTAGCAGACGTAGCGTAGTAGTAGGCGGGAGCAGAAGTAACGCTGGTGTTGGTGGTGGAGAACTCGAATGTGAAACCACCGAGAGATAGAGAGTACAGAGGCTGATAGTGAGCAGCAGTAGTCTGAGTTTCTTTGACTATTTCTTCGGTGAAGACTCCAACGATGTTCGTGGCATCGTTGGCATTGAGATTATATAACTTGAGTCTATCCGGATTTTCATTATTGACAGATCCACTAAGAGTGTGAATAAAGTCTTTGGCATTTGACTGAACTGTAAGAAAATCTCCGGCGAGGGAACTTGAACAGTCGAGGACAAGCATAATGACTGCCGATCGTCGCTCTGTTATAATATCCGTATTTTCTGTTTTATCAAATTCCGAATTAATTTGCCACGACGAATTCGAAGTTATATATGTCCATTCATCTGTGAATTCCTTTCTAATAATGGTATTATCTTCAGTCTGAACGTTCTCAAAGCTGAAGTTGACAAAAATTCCGTCGACGGTTCCTTTTATAACATCACCGGAACTTGAAGACAAACCAACGTATTTAACATTTTCAAGGGAGCGATCCTTAAGATTGAATATACCTTCGATATAAAGTTTCGACTTTGCAGCAGAACTTACATTGTCGAACGTGAAACGCACTAATGCTCCATTAGAAATTCCAGGTATTTTCAAACTTATAGTCTGAATATAATTGCTCTGAGACAGTTGGGAAGCTATCTCCTGAAATTTTGCATTCACTTCTGCCATACTCGTTACCTCAGTGGCATTCGAGGGTTCGGAAGCAAGTTGAGCAAGATTTGAACGGAACATTTCTGTATCAACAACATCTTTTCCTCGTATGCCAATGGAAAATGCTGTAATAGGTTGCCCTGAGACTGTTTCATTTTTTATACGCTCATTCAACGCATTTAGATAAGACATATCATCGTTGTAAGGCACATCTTTCATCATAGAACCCTGATCAAGCCCATCAGTAAATGTTACGAGCGCAGCATTTGAAACATCATCAGGCAGTTGGGCAGCCTGCAAAGCATCCAAAGCTTGATCCACTGAATAGTAAAGGAGTGTACCGTTTTTGATTGTAAGACTATTGATGAAAGTATCGAAATCTTCCGAAGTATCTTCAGTAAGTCTATCAATAGGGAAAGGATATAAGGCCTGATTGAATCCTATTATTCCAAGATAAAGTCCGCTTTCAAGCTCTGAAGAAGTGGGTGCTGTTACCACTGAGGCAGAATAGTGACTTTCTGCATCTCCTACCACAGCTTTTATTCTATAATAGTTTGCGCCCCGTAAAGGATTAACGTCTGTATATTCAGCCTCCATTAAACCTGAAGCCAGTAGCGAGAAGTTCAGATTATCTGAGGAGCGATACACATTGTAAAGCGCCCCTTCCACAGGATTCCACTTTATGGTAATATTGCTGTTGGAGATCGTTGCGATTACCCCCTCTGGCGCCGGGATGAGATCATTGACTTCGATATAGTCAATATCCGAAGTATTATACTCTTGAATTATCTCTCCATTACGGAAGATCTGTACGACTTTCTGCTGTTTTCCGAAGGCAATGAAAGTGATGAAGGAGAGAATCGCGCAGAATAAGATTTTATGGAAATACGATTTATTCATTTTTTACTCAATTAATTATGAATTTTAGTGATAATGAGTTTTCATTGCATGAGCCGACCGCAATATATAAGCCACTCGGAAACGTCTCAAGTGAGAGTGATTGTCCACCCTTTAGGATAGCATTACCCAACAAGGCTCCCTTCAGATTGAAAATATTAATTTTGAATTCATTTTCCGGTTCTGAGTACAAGTGCAGGGATTTGTTGACTGCATCGAATAGAAGTCGAGGCTCTTGAGCGATTTCATTTTGGTCAATCCCGGTAATTGTTGGCAACGCTTCATCGACTTCAAGATGATGATAGAGCGAATACGGAAGCTTTACATCAGCTACAGCATTGTCCTTCGAGGAACTTACTATGATCCCTTCTTCTCCAAAGGAGATCCTATTTAGCTTGGAAAGATCAAAGTGTTGCTCTGAGCCAGCTTTGCCGGAGACTATCAGACACGGAACGACCTCCTGAGCTTCTGTTCGGCACGAGCAACTTACCACAGACCCCACAAGCAAAACCAGCACCATAATGCGATTTGATTTCATTGGGCTTAGAATCAGTAGCC
>CAYYQS010000115.1:0-7235 GCA_964472555.1 uncultured Bacteroides sp. | reverse complement strand
AGAACTCGGCATTGATCTGGGCGCAGAGCGCCTCATGGAGTTTAGTTGATAACATGATATTCTATGATTTTTTAAAGTTTTCTATGATCGACCTAATGTAGTCTTCATTATAACAATTATTCAAGCAGAATGATTTTAGCCGTCGCATTATCCATGTCGGGCATTGTTTTCCCAACAGGTGCTCCGATATATGTGGGGTCGGTTACGGTAAATTTCTTGCCGTTATGCAGTATATAATCGCCCCTCACCTCAGATGGGAAATTAACGGCTGCAGCAAGATGACCCGGATAGAAGACAAGTAGACACTTTAGCCCAAGGAGATCGCGAACCAAACGAGTAAGTAGGATAGCGCGATCCTCGCAGTCACAGAAAGGATAATATAGCGACTCTTCCGGAAAGAAAGCCCTGTCGCCGCCCCACACTTTATCATCATATTCATACACGAAAGCAATCTGAATCCAGTTGAGTATCCGTTCCACCGCTTCAAGTTGCGATAGTCCGCTGATTTGCTGCATGATCTGAGGATATACATTTTGCCTCACATGGTCGCTTATAGGTGTATTGGCATACATTGCCCAGCGCGAAACGTGGTTGGAACCGACTTTTGATGTGGGATAGGTGTCGTAAAAGGATATTAGATTTTTATTGACAGAACTATTGATTCGGAAATTGGAATTAGACTGAAGAAGTCTCTGTTCGGAAATATTAGTATCAATTTTAGGCAATTGCGGAATCCATAGTGAAAGGCCTGTTTCGTTCTTAAATCGCGACTGACATAATCTATAACCGGGAGCATTGGTGAAGTAAGGATAATAATTCACCCCCTGCTCTATGGTATAGTTGCGGTTGTATAGCAAATGCTGGGAAGCATACATCATGTCAAGTTGTCCGCTGGCAGTAGTAGCAAGACGCACATTATAGCCGGCTTGACTGGCGAGATAGGTTATGAGAATTGATACGGCATTATTGTCGGCGGCGGCCGCACGTGCTACAGATTCAAGGAACACCATGTAAGCCCAATCGCACAATCCGAGTTGCTGACGCATATTTATACAATCAGCAACTAATGGAGCATATTCAGGCTGACTAAGGCGTGTCCATGCATCAGCAATTTCAGAAGAGGATGTACCGTTGAGCCTAAGCTTTGCAGAGGGCGCATGTAGTTTGATTGGAGTGCCGAGGAAATTGACAGTGAGGTTGGTCGAAGGAGCGCTGTTATCATCGGGGGTAATCACGGGAGCAATAGGCTGTGCGCGACCACCTCCTTTGATGGGTGAGACAACTTCATCGATTTTTACCTCTCGATCTTCTTCATGACGGTTATTGTCGTTCCATTTTATAGGAGGCGCAGGTTTGATATCACGGTCGGGAGGACGCTGTCCCTGCTTCATTTGGTGTTCACGCCATTCCTGCTCCTTAATCATGCGGGCATATTCGGCATTGAGGCTCACACGAAAGTCATTGAAGTTGCCTGCCCGTCCCTGATTGAATACATTTACCTGAGTGTTTTTTGTTTTACCTGATGATCGACCGGCATTAAACGGATTATCATCATCGTCACCCATGGCAAATACCACGGTAGAGAGACTCAGACAAGTTAACGCAATGAGTAGGCTACGAGCTTTCATGGTCAGAGAAAATTAGTTGTTGACAATTATAACCGGAGTGCCTTTACTCTCATTGTGTCTCAAGGGGTCTGAGTTCCATCGAGCGGCGTTCTGCTCCAATAGAGTTTTTAGCACCGACTCGGCATATACCTGATAGAGCTGACGTAGAGCTTCGATTTCTTGCTGACGGAGCAGAAACTCATTCTCCACCTGCTTGCGTTTGAGTTCGGCTTCCCCCCTGATAAGTTCATGTTCAAGTGCGCGATCCTCATTTTCGCGGGTTATAATACGCCGGAGATTTTCATCTATGCAACCAGAAATTTTATCAAGTAGCTCGCGTGCATCTTCATAGCAGCCCGAGCGAGGATCGATGGCGGCAATATACCCGGCGGCAACTTTCGCTCCTTCTTCATTCTGAGAAGCCTCCCACGCTGCACGGGCTGCCATAAGCTTCTGATTGCAGTCTACATTAAGATAGTCCTGATAAGTTGCAAGCATTACCGAGCCGATAGTATCATAACCCTCTACACAAGGAGGAACGGTGGAAAGAAGATATAGAGCGTCGTTATATTCCCCTCTCTGACTCATGGCTTTAGCTTGGGCAATAATCGCCGGGATATGACTGCGGTAGTAGTCAAAAACCTTAACACACGATTGCTGAATAAAGTGCTGTAAATCGGAATTTGCGGGATTGATTTTTGACAGCGCTCCCTGAATCATGCTAGCTTCATTGTTGCCCGAGCCACTAATAGTAATATTGTCGGCACCGAATTGTTCACCACTCAACACATTAGTGAGCACTATCATCACGTCATACGACCCTGTAACGAGAGGTCGGTTACCCGAAATAACCTGCTTATCGCCGGTTTCAGAAACACTGGCCACCAGACAAAGGTGACTGAGTTCGGCTTTGGAGCCTAAGCCTCGGTGAGCCACAATCTGCTGGAGCTTAGAGTCGAGATATTTCACATTGGCTGAAGAAAGTGTTTCATTTGAATTGTCGACCGCAACCATGATGGGCAGTGGACATGTTTCTTGCGCCCGCAGTATAGAGGTAAGAATCGGTAGAAAAAATGTAAGAAGAATTAAACGTAGTATTTTCATGCTGTTATCACCTAATAAAGATATTGACTTTACCGAGACCTATTATTTTGAAGTCGGCATTTATATTCATGGAGGCTAAATGGTTGACGAGGCGTTGTGCTACATCTTTGGCACCTTGCTTACGTTCACGGCCTCTGATATTAGCTGTGAGAGGAATATATACTCCTTCATATTGTAGGAAGGTGGAGCCACCCTTTACTCTTTCAAGGCCCGAGCCATCCATGCTATTATCGTAGAGAAAATCATCGATTGCTTCACGTAGAGAGATGTTGCCAACTTTACTGTCCATGTTGTGAGGTGAGGTGTTGGTTGTTTTGATATCAAATGCCACCATTCGACCCTTCTTATACATTGACTCATAATAACCCAACATGCGTTTAAGCCAATTGTCCATACCGCTAAAAATTGCTTCACGAAGCAGGAGTACGGGATTGGCCGAAGTAGATGGAACGCCAACACCCTCGAATGGTGCAAAGTTAAACGCTGTGTAGGCGTCAGTACCTTTGATAGTATAACTCACCGAATATTGGGGCCCGTTTTTGAGCAGGTCATATTGCAGTTTGACAACAATGTCAGAGTTAGAGTTTCGGATAATGGCTTCTTCAATACTTTCCGATTGATCACCCCCATTGGCAGTGGAGATGGAAGCATCTTTCTTGGCATTGTTGATACACTCCAGTAGATCAATAATTACAATATCACTGTTGCGCTCATTGATTAACGATGCAATTTGAGTTAGTGCACCGTGAAGAGAGGGGTCTTCGGTGAGAGCCCGTTCGTAATCGGGTATCTCCTCTGTCACCCCATTGTTATTGAATGTTTGGATATAGCCATGGTTTTTACAATAAATGAGGTCTGGCACAATTAGTACATGGGGAGGACTCATTGACTTCTGTGCAAGCGCTGCTCCCGCTGTCAGCATGGTCGCCATTGTCACAGCCACAATATGTCTAAACATTTTCATAATTTCAAATTTTACTGTATTATCTTATCTTTTTTGAGACGGTCAATAAGACCTTCGCGATCAATAGTTACTATCACCGGCACTACTACGCGGTCATTTCCGTTAAGATATTCTTTTTTTTCGGGTTTTTCTGCTTTGACGTACTTTTTATAAGTTTTCTTGCTGAAAAAATTATTGAAATACTCACGATTTTTCTGACGCGCCGTAGGACTTGAGATAATAGGCATATTTGAGGCCTTATTCCCTGAAAGATTGGAGAATATCACTTCTTCTACCGCTTTACGTGCCGCTTCGTTACGCGCGTCTTTTGAATTATGCCCTTCTCCCCACACCCGAAGGGTAAGGTTGCCTCCGGCATCTTTGTGAATACACTCGGTGTCATAGGATCTGTAAGCAAGAGTTGTCGGCACGGTTTTACGTGAGCAGCCTGACACCACCGTCATTACAACGGCAAACAATAAAACAAGCAGAATTTTTTTCATCACCATAGACTGTCGAAATTTTTGATTATCTGATGTTCTGTAAGGTATTTTATAAGTCGTTCCTTATCAACAGTTACAAATGCACTAACCTCAAATTTTTTTTTGGGGAGTTGAGTGACAGAGACTTGAGAAGGCTCTAGAGTACAAAAGTTCTCATACATGCGCTCTCTGTTGAAAGCTTCAAACCATTCGGCCTTAATACGAGCCATATCAGGATCCTGAACGAGAGCGGGCTGAGCATTATAACCACTGCCAGGTGCAACGCCGCGCAGCATAACCCCGTCAACCGCCATCTTCTTTATATAGTCCATGGCGTTAGTATTCTGCTTTTTATCGAGCACAGTAGTGACCTTTACATAGTATGCGCCGTTTGATGACAAGCCTGCCATGCGGATGTTGTAATCCTGTGCAGATGACGCAAGGACACATATCACTAGTGCCATAAATGTGAGAATGATCTGTTTCATATTGTAAAAATTATATTTAAATGTTATTTCATTTCTCTTATCTGCAATCCTGGGGTCTGGGCAAGGTCGGCATATTTACCACTGGTGACCTTAAAGAATGTTCCTTTCATATCGGGATTGAAATATCGGTCGAAACTCACATTAATATTATCCCATGGAAAATCAGCCTTGGCGGTACCTACGCGTTTGTATTCTATTTTACCTTTTTTTCCCTTGACACGTTTCACAATTTCATATTTCTTGTCGCGGATAACATCTTCTTTAGTGCCAATATGAGAGTAGATGCCGCCACTTTCACAATAGAACGGAGTACGAGGACGGAATACTACAAATTTAGACGCTAGGGCCTTGACGCTCTCGTTAACTGACCGTTCGCACACATCGAGTACAACGGCATCTACATCTGTGCAACTTACAAGCTTGGTTTTCGAGGAGGCTTTCGAGTAGTCACCTACATATTCCAGTCCGAACTGTGCGTTATCAAAACTTTTTTTGCGACGCTCTCGTTCCGCTCTTGGAGTGTCAGTGTCAACCCAATAAGTATTAAACATCTCCGCCGATCTGTCTTGATTCCAATTCAGGCGATAGAGATAGGAGTGTATATTAACGCGAAACTTCGATAAGTCGGCAAGAGTAGCTGCACCGGCGGCGGCGAGCTGCGAACCTGCGGCAAATGAATTAGCATTACTATAGTGTTGCGCTGCTTGAGAGTAATTACCTTGTTGGTATGCATTATTGCCTTGAATTTCACTGTAAGCCGCACCTACAGCCATAAGTCCTGATCCTATTGCGGCAGCGACTGCTCCAATCTTAAAGCCTTTGTTTTGTTCGGCATATTCCATATCGCACACGAGCACAAATGTGCTTTCAAGTAGCTCTATACCTTCGTCGCGGAGCGTTGCGGTGCCTCGCACAGTATTCACAGTGCGCACATAGTCATCGTGGAAAGCTCCGTAGCCACCTCGTTCATGCACGAGATCCATATTCATATTCCCGGAATAATTACGATTAAACCAGCGGCCTACCACTTCGCGTCCCACACTATTTTTGAGAAGCATGCGCTCTATGTCCTCACGTTTCTGCTTTCCGGTAACCTCAACTACTTTTAAATCAATATTGTGTTCGTTATATCTTACTGGCATAGGGAAGTTCTGGAAAACTCTCACCATATCCTCGGCATAAGGCTTATCCGTATGCACTATAAGGATTAGACATATTGAACTTCGGCGATAGTGGTCACGTATAGTTTCCAAAGTAGGTAGGGCACCGAATCCTGCAGCCGAAAGCGAATTATTTGTAGTAGGGTCAGGAATACGCAATTGCTGGCCAACAAAGCAGAGGTTAGCCGCATCGGGATTGAGAGCTATGATTTCATCAACGCCGAGATTATGGAGCTTAGCTATCTGCTCTATAGTTTCGCCATGCTGAACTACATGTATAGATTGGGCATACGACTGCAAAAAGCCGGCGATAAGTAATACAGTCGCTGCTAACGCCCTTAATATTCGTTTCATTGCAGTTGAATTACAATAAATTTAGATAGCGACCAAAAGGACATTGTGTCAGTGATGATGAGTTTCCACTTACCACCTCCTATATCTTCAAACACATAGCTCGAAGTAGGAGCCTGCGAAAGCAATACAGGTTTTTTCTTGCTGTTAAGAGATACTTCGGTAAATGTGCGGGTGTCGAGGGCCACACAGTCGGAGGTACGTATTGCTCCAGGGTCGAACTTGGCCTTCTTTATGATATTACCTCCGGTAAGAATACCCATATCGGAGAGCTCTTTCTTTGTTTTTGCCAGCAACCATCCTTGATGAAGTTGAGTGGTTTTTTCGGCTACCATCTGATCAAGTAGGGCATTTTCACTTTGGAGCATATCGTTGTTTGCCTGAACGGATGTTATGGTTGATTTGAGTTCGGTAATATCTTTACGACTTGCGTCAAGCTCGTTTTGAAGTTTCTGTAGCTGCAACTCTTTGGTGGCGAGTTGTTCGTTAAGATAAACCACAAGTTGTGAGAGACGTTCTACTTCTACTGAGCTCTTGCCATTAAGTGAATCGGTTATAGCGGCGATACGTGTGCGCTGACGCTCAATTAGGTCACCCATCTCTTTAATACGTTTTTTTATTTCAACGCGGCTGTAGCGGCGACCGGTCTCCGGATCTTTATCTACAAATAGTAGTTTTTCCTGTTCGGTGACACTGTCTATACACTCCGACACCTCGTTCAGATAAGATGAAAGCTCATCATAACGGGTGCTGACGTTATGATACATGCCCGCAAGCGAATCTCGCTCGGCTTCAAGTGTCTTGATACGAGATTCATCAGCTTTGTTACATGCTCCCAAAGAGATAAGCATAGCAGCAATACACGAGATGCTGAAAATTCTAGTGAAATTCATGGTAATAATGACTGTATATGTTAAAAATGCTTAGTTAATGTTATGAACCACAAATATACGAAATTTTTTATTAATTGTGACTATTTTCTAGAAAAGTTGATTGGTAAGTTAAATTTAAGAGATATAAGAAAGTGAATTGGAATCAGGGGCGAAGGCCGAATTTGCGGGCGAAGAAGTCGATCTGGGGATAGATTGACTTCTGCCAGT
>CAYYQS010000114.1:0-7279 GCA_964472555.1 uncultured Bacteroides sp. | reverse complement strand
CCGACGGTAGTCTTTGCTCAAGGCAGGCCAGTCGACGCCATGCATATCGGCCGTATAGAATCTTTCGGCTTCCTCGCGCTCAACATTGTCGAACATATATGCACGCTCAGCAGCATGATCGAGTGTTTTGCGGGCAGTGAAACTTATAGGTTTGATTGTACTTCCGAATTTATTGAGGCCTCTGCCAAAAAGGAAGAGCGTTTTACCGTCGGCTGAAGAATCGAAATAACCACCCTCACTTCTGCGTTTGGGAGCGGACAGACTTTCTTCCTCCAGATCGTATTCCCAGAGGAAAACGCCGTCGTCGGCCGACGATATCAGGTGAAGAGTCTTTCCGTCGGAAGTCACAATCTCGTCCATAAGATCGAGCGACATGGGTGTGATACGTACCTGCCTGTCGGAAAGCCCCTCGAGCTCAACGACAATTGGTTCGACACCTTCATCTTTTTTGTCCTTGTCTTTTTTATCTCCGTCAGACGCTTTGGAAGCTTTTTTCTCTTCAGCTTTCTTCTTATCAAGAATCTCGCGTTCTTCTTTAGAAAGGCCTGCACGGTCGAAGGCATCCTGATTCATGTAGACGAAAATCACGTCAGACATCGATCCCCACGAAGCATGGTTGCGCATTCCGTAGCGCTCCGATATGAAGGCGATAGCATTTCCGTCCATAATCCATTTGGGATCGGAGTCGAAGTACCCGCTGTTGGTAATATTGGTCATAGTCCCGTCAGCGACATTGATAATAGCTATATCGGAGTACGGATCGTGGTGCTTATCCACTACTTCGAGCGCTATCCAGCGGGAGTCAGGCGACCATTTGAAGTTGAAGCCTCCCGAACGAGAACGGTTGGTGGAGCCGTCGGTAAGCTGCCGAACCTTGCGGGAGTCAAGATCCATGACGCACAGTTTGGTACGGTCAAGAATAAATCCGAGCTGTTTGCCGTCGGGAGATATTTCGGGAACTGTCCTTTCATGGCCGTCGGCCTTGAATACCGGTTCTTCCCTTATAACCGTAGCATGAGCAAAATCGGGTTCATCGGCCGACTTGTCGAACGTTGCTCGGTAGATATTGTATTTTCCGTCGCGTTCACTCACATAATATAATGTAGAGTCGTTGCCCCAGCTCACATGCTTTTCTGCGGCGGGAGTATCGGAAATCTGTTTGGTTGTTGAATAATCCACCGAGGTAACATATACGTCGCCACGATAAGTGAAGGCTACCTGCTTGCCGTCGGGCGACGCTGTTGCTCCCGAGGCTCCGCGACTTGCTGAGAGCTTCTCGGTTTCTTCGGGATAGTCAGCGTTAATGCTTATTTTTACTTTCGTGGGCTTACCACCGGGAGCGAGAGTGTAGAGTTCTCCGTCGTATCCAAAGGCGAGTGTACCATTTGAAGCACGGCTAAGAAAACGGACGGGGTGCTTCTTAAACGAAGTAACCGGCTTGGCTGCAGCAGGATCAGACTTCGGCGCGGACCAGATATTTAGAGAATTCTGAGGTGCGCGTTCACTAATGAAAAAAATCTCGGTGTCTGATTCTACAGGGTCGAGATCTTCGCCCGGATTCACTACCACCTTCTCATGCTTCCCGGTAGACGGAGTGTAGCGCCAGATGTCGCGAGTCACCGATGAAGTATGATGCTTGCGCCAGGTATCTTCGAAGCCCTTTACGTCCTGATATAGAAAACTCTTTCCGTCGGGAGCCCATGCAATCGAGCGTGCCGGTGTAGCAAGAATCTGAGTCGAGGCACCACCGGCTACGGGGACACTGTAAACCTCGGTCATACGGCCTGAAGGATAGAGGGCGCTTGACGCCGGATCTTGGATCGCAGCCGTATAAAGCACCGATTTACCGTCGGGAGTAAAAGCCTCAGGTATTTCGGAAGCAGAATTGAAAGTCAGGCGCTTCCAAGTAGCACCGGGATTGGCGGCCGGGAGTGTGAAAATATCGAAGTTGCCGTAGCGGTCGGAACAAAAAGCAATTGTTTTACCGTCCGGACTCCATACCGGAGTAGTTTCATAGCTTGGCTGAGACGTAAGCCTCAATGCCTCACCACCCCCGACAGGGATGGTGTATATATCACCCTTATATGTAAATGCAATCGTGCTTCCGTCGGGCGAAATCTTCGCATCGCGGAGCCAGAGGGGCGCATCGGCAGCGTTTACTGCAAGCGACGCCGCTCCCAAAAGTGCAGCGGTAATAATCTTTTTCATCGTCAATAATAGATTGGCTTGATTCTGCAAATTTAAGTATTTTTTTCTTCACGGGAAAATCAGGGTACGAGAAGTTTCTGATAGATAGCGGCATCGCAGTAGGAAGCGCCACGGCGAATCCATGAGCGCAGTTGGCCGCATTGCCTGAACCCTGCTTTTGCAAAAAGCTCTCTTGAGGCGAGGTTGTCGTAAGCGACTATAGCTGCGAGCTGATGCATGCCGAGCTCAGCATAGGCAAAATCACAAATTTCTGAGAGAGCTCTTGAGGCGAGACCTTTCCTTCGGAATTGAGGCGCAATGGCGATACCGACGAAACCTCTTCGATCGCGCGGATTGAAATCGGAGATATCAATTGTCCCGGCTGGCTGATTTGACTCAGGATCAATTATAATAAGGCGTAATTGCTTGGATTCAAAGATATCAGCTGAATAGGTTCTCACATACTCGCTGATCATTTGCCTGCTTGCGGGAAGAGCGCCGAAGCCTTCAGAGGCTATGTCGCGTTCGTTCTCGAGAAGAAAAAGGAAGTCTATGTCGGAGTGTTCTACGGCACGGAGCATGGTATAGTGTTTTATCAGATTTCGAAAGGAGTGCGGGCCACAATCGAGCGAGCGAGAGTAGCCTCGTCGGTATAGGAGAGTTCGTTGCCGACCGAAACGCCACGTGCCAGCTGAGTAATCTTCACATCGGGAGCTGATTTGCTCAGTAGACGGTAGATGTAGAAATTAGTAGTGTCGGCCTCCACAGTAGCGCCCGTGGCAAGTATCACCTCCTCTACTCCACCGGCATTTACCCTGTCGACCAACGAACGGATCTCAAGAGCGTCGGGGCCAATCCCGTCGACAGGAGAAATCAGTCCGCCCAGCACGTGGTAGAGGCCGCTGTAACGACGGGTATTTTCAATACTCATCACATCTTTCACACTCTCGACCACGCAGACGGTAGACGAATTACTACGTTCAGGAGAAGAACAGATAGGACACAACTCCGTCTCGCTTATGTTGTGACATACTTTGCAATACCGTATACCGCTACGAAGGTCGGCTATAGCCCGGGCTATCCCCTCTGCTTCTTCGGCAGGCCGACGCAGAAGGTGTAGGGCGAAACGAAGTGCCGTCTTGCGCCCCACGCCGGGGAAGCGGGAGAGAGCCGTTACGGCATTTTCGAGAAGAACCGATGAGTATTCCTGTTCCATATCAACCGCGAAGTTAGAAATTTTTCTTCAAGACTCCAAAACAGAGAACAGGTTCTATCGGCTACATATTCCGAAAAGGGTCGAATATTGGTCAAAAAGTCATATTTAAGACTTTTAAACCAAGCCATTTTTGCCAAAACGCACATAAATGGGTATCTTTGCACCCGTTTTTCACGAACAATATTCCAAACACCATTCACACAGTCCTTATGATTTTTAACAAGACATCAAGGCTGCTTGCACTGACAATAGCCCTCTTGCCCGCAACCGCCCTTTGTCTGGCAGCAGAAGAGATTCCTGCTCTTACCCTCGACGAATGTCTCGGCATAGCTCTGACCGATAATCCGACCATAAAAGTGGCGGACATGGAAGTGACCCGGGTGGACTACTCCAAGAAAGAAGTGATAGGTCAGCTACTGCCGACTATCGACTTCGGAGCTAACTACAACCGTATGGTCGCCAAGCAGGTGATGTACATGAACATGGATGACTTCGGAGGTTTCGGAGGTGGCAGCGCGCAGTTGCCCGAGGAAGACGAAGCTGCCTCCCGTGCATCCTCTAAGAGCGACGGAGGTCTTAAGGTAGGCCTTGACAACTCCTATTCCTTAGGCTTTCAGGCAGCGCTTCCCATAATTGCTCCTCAACTGTGGCAAAGCATAAGCCTGACCGACAGCCAGATTCTCCGCAGCACTGAGGCAGCCCGACAGAGCAGACAGAATCTTGTCAATCAGGTAAAGAGTGCATATTATACCCTTCTCTTGGCAGAGGATTCCCGCAAGGTGATTCAGGAGAGCTACGATATGGCCGCTCTCACACACGACATATACACTAAGCAATATGCAGCAGGTGCCGCTTCGGACTACGATGTGCTCCGCACTTCAGTAGCCATGAAGAATATCGAGCCCGAAATGATTCAGGCCGATATAGCCATTAAGCAGGCGCGTCTGCAGCTCCAGATCCTTATGGGTGTTGATGCTTCGTTTGAATTTACAGCCTCCGGCCGACTGTCGGACTATGAAAATACAATGTACGAAGATGTGATAGCGCATATCAACCCCGACTACAGCGACAATGCCGATCTCCGCCTTCTTGATATCGACCGCACTATCCTCGACAAAAACGTGAAAATCCAGAAACTTGCTTTCTCACCCACTATTGCGTTCACTGCAAACTACAACTGGACGTCGATGAGCAACGGCAATATGTTCAGGAATTTCCGCTGGAATCCCTACTCAACTGTCGGACTTTCACTCTCCCTTCCGATTTTTCAGGGAGGACGACGCTACAGCGCTCTGAAACAGACTCAGATCCAGGCAGCAGAGCTCTCGCTGCAGCGCGAGAACCTCGAACGCAGCGTGGCAATGCAGGTGAACCTCGCAATCGACAACATCAAGCTCAACGTTAAGCAGATCGCATCGTGCAGCGAAAGCGTACGCCAGGCCGACCGGGCACACTCGATCATGGAAAAGAGCTTCGGCATCGGTGCAGCCAGCTATCTCGACCTCAGGGATTCCGAACTCGCCCTCACACGTGCGCGTCTGGCCTATTATCAGGCAATCTACAACTACCTTGTAGCCGGAAGCGAACTCGAACTCCTCCTCGGCAACGCTCCTATTGAAAAATATACATCCCGCTAACCCACACACCTTATATTAAATGAAAGCATCATTCCCCATATTTCTGCTCGCGAGCTCACTGGCTCTCACTTCGTGCGGCTCCAAGGAGCAGGAAACAGAGGTGGCAGAAGAACTGCCGATTGTTACCGTAGACGTTGCACGCCAGTCGTCGGTACCCCAGAAAAAAACATATACCGCAAACGTCGAGGCTGAAAATCTCAACAACATCTCTCCTTCGACTCCCAACAGAATCAAGCGTATCAACGTCGAAGTGGGCGACCACGTGAAAGCCGGTCAGGAACTCGTGATACTCGACAGCTCCAATATCGACCAGCTCCGCATAAACCTCGAGCAGATAGAGCGTGAATACAACCGCGCATCGCAGCTGCTTGAAATCGGAGCCGGTACACAACAGGCCGTAGACCAGCTCAAGGCACAGCTCGACGCAGCCCGCTCTCAGTACTCCAACATTCTTGAGAACACCGTGCTTCGCTCACCGGTATCGGGTGTGGTGACAGCCCGTAACTACGACCCCGGAGATATGACAGGAAATCTTCCTGTGCTGACAGTAGGACAGATAACTCCCGTGGTTAAGATTCTGATGAACATCAGTGAGAACGACCTTGCCACAGTATCGCAGGGTATGCCGGTTGAAATCAGCTTCGATGCGTTCCCCGGCGAGACTTTTACCGGAAAGGTTCAGCGTATCTATCCAACTATCGATACCGCGACCCGTACTTTTGCCGTTGAAGTCCGCATTCCGAATGCCAATGAGAAGATAAAACCCGGCATGTTCAGCCGCGTGGCAATCGATCTGGGCTCGCAGGACAATGTCGTGGTTCCCGACCGTGCAGTGGTGAAGCAGACAGGCTCCGGCAACAAATATGTGTATGTGCTCAGCAACGGCCGTGTAGACTATCGTCAGGTTCAGCTCGGTCAGCGTCTGGGCGATGCGTATGAGCTCCTCTCAGGAATTGCCGACGGTGATACCGTGGTGATCTCCGGCCAAAGCCGACTCGCCGACGGCGTTGAGGTAGAAGTCCTCCGTTAACAATCTTATCTTAAACATCCAAACTTTAAAATTCCCAGACTATAATGAGTCTCTACGGCAGTGCGGTGAAGCGACCGATCATGACCACACTCTGCTTTGTGGCGGTGGTGATTCTCGGCCTCTTCTCGCTCAATAAACTCCCTATCGACCTGTATCCCGACATCGAGACCAACACCATCATGGTGATGACCACGTATGCGGGAGCGAGCGCGCAGGATATAGAGCAGAACGTGACACGTCCGCTCGAAAATGTGCTCAACTCAGTGAACGACCTCAAGCACATCACGTCGAAGTCGCGCGAAAACATTTCGGTGATCACACTCGAATTTGAATACGGTGAAGACATCGACGTGCTCACCAACGATGTGCGCGATAAGCTCGACATGGTTTCGTCGATGCTCCCCGACGATGCCGAGAACCCGATTATCTTCAAGTTCTCCACCGACATGATTCCTATCATCCTCCTGTCGGTAAAGGCATCGGAAAGTATGCCGGGTCTCTACAAGATTCTCGATGAAGCGGTTGCCAATCCTCTTGCGCGTATCAACGGCGTGGGATCGGTGTCTATTTCGGGTGCTCCTAAGCGTGAGATACACATCTATGTGGATCCCAACCGTCTTGAGGCTTACAATCTTACAGTAGAGCAGATCGCATCTATAATAGCGGCAGAAAACCGTAACATTCCGGGCGGTTCGTTCGACATCGGCTCGGATACCTATGCGCTCCGCGTGCAGGGTGAGTTCACTTCTTCCGATCAAATGGCCGACATCGTTGTCGGCACAGCAGGCAACCGCACAATCTACCTTCGCGACGTGGCCCGCATCGACGACTCTCTCGAGGAGCGCACTCAGCAGACTTTCAACAACGGTGTGCAGGGCGCCATGATCGTAATCCAGAAGCAGTCCGGTGCCAACTCCGTTGAAATCTCCAACAAGGTGCTCAAGATGCTGCCGTCGCTTCAGAAGCGTCTGCCGTCGGATGTTGAGCTTGGAGTGATTGTGGACACATCCGACAATATCCGCAATACCATTGCGTCGCTTGTCGAGACCGTGCTCTATGCCCTCCTGTTTGTGGTGATAGTGGTTTTCTTCTTCCTCGGGCGTTGGCGCGCAACACTCATCATCACAATCACAATCCCGATCTCGCTTATAGCATCGTTCATTTATCTTTATGCTACGGGCAACACGCTCAACATTGTTTCGCTCTCGG
>CAYYQS010000113.1:0-7503 GCA_964472555.1 uncultured Bacteroides sp. | reverse complement strand
GTTTAAAATTGGTGTTATAGAGCTGTTCCCAAATACCAAGATATTCAATAGTATTTCTATTTCGCATCCAATTTGCAATGACAGCATTTGGCTCATCGCTTTTATATTTAGCTAAATCCGTCAGACTGATATAATCATCTCCATTAACAGAAATGATAGTAATATTGGTGTTTTGAACGATAATCTTCGCCATAAGATTATGAAGTTATTGATTTTTATTCCGCGATAATCAGCTCGATGCCGCGCTCTTCGAGGCGCTCGCGCATGGCGGCGGGGACGCCGCTGTCGGTGATGATGAGGTCGACTTCGCTGAGGTCGGCAATCTTGCTGAAGCCTCGGCGCATGAATTTCGAGGAGTCGGCAAGGACTATCACTTTCTGAGCTGCACGCATCATCACCTTATTGAGTTCGGCCTCGCGGATGTCGGTGGTGGTGATACCGAAGTCGGGATCTATGCCGTCGACACCTAAGAATAATTTGGAGCATGTGCAGTCGGTAAACGGTGCTTTGGCAAACTCTCCCACAACGGAGAGCGAACTGTGGCGAAGTATGCCTCCGAGCTGGATTACCTCGACATCGTCCATTGTGCCCAGTATTTCGGTGGCGCGAAGGCATGCCGAAATGGCTGTGAGGTGATGACGCGGCCTGATGCAGCGGGCAAACTCGTGGATCGTGGTGCCGGAGGCTATAATTATAGAATCGTCGGCGGTGATGAGTTCGGCGGCACGGGCTCCGATGAGCATCTTCTGCGATGTCATGAGTTTTTCTTTCTCGATCACCGAGCGATTGTTGATATACGGGTCTTTCTTTATTGCGTGCCCGTGGCTTCGGTAGAGGCGCCCTTGCTTTTCAAGTTCGGTAAGGTCCTTTCGAATGGTTACGGCTGATACATCGAGCATCTCCGACAGTTCCGAAACCTGCACTCGTTCGTGCTTCATCAGGCTGTCGATTATTATTTCGTGACGTTCTTCTTTAGTCATCAGTAGGCTGTTAATCAGTTATCTTTGGCAAAGATACAAAAACTTCCGCAAAGCACAGCGCAATTTTGAAATGAAATTTTCGGATATTTCTTTTGAAATTAAATAATAATGTTGTACTTTTGTTGCGAAACAATTATCGAGCAAAACGAAATCTACCACAAGCGGTCTATAGGACAACTCAAAAATGAAGAAACTCGACAAACACTATGATGTGATAGTGATTGGCGGTGGTGCCACCGGCGCAGGCACTGCCCGCGACTGTGCGGTGCGGGGTCTTAAAGTGCTCCTTGTGGAGCGTTCCGATTTTACACATGGTGCCACCGGACGAAACCACGGTCTTCTCCACAGCGGTGCGCGCTATGCAGTGACAGACCGCGAATCGGCCACCGAGTGCATCAAGGAAAACATGATATTGCGCCGGATAGCAGCCCATTGCGTAGAGGAAACGGGCGGTCTTTTCATTACTTTACCCGAAGATGACCTCGGGTATCAGCAGACTTTCATCGACTCATGCCGGGCAGCCGGGATAGACGCTGAAGCTATAGATCCGGCCTTGGCAAGGAGACTGGAGCCTTCGGTGAATCCTACTCTCACTGGAGCCGTAAAGGTTCCCGACGGGGCTATCGACCCCTTCCGCCTCACCACGGCAAATGTGCTGGATGCCCGCCTTCATGGCGCCGACGTGCTTACCTATCACGAAGTGACCGACTTCATCCGCAGCGGCAACCGCATCGAAGGGGTGAAGATGCGCTCCCACCGCCACGGAGGCGAGGAGGTAGAGGCTACGGCAGATGTTGTGGTCAATGCCGCCGGGATATGGGGGCACATCATAGCAGAGAAAGCCGGAGTGTCGGTGAAGATGTTTCCAGCCAAAGGCTCTCTGCTCGTGTTCGGCCACCGAGTAAACAATATAGTGATCAACCGTTGCCGTAAGCCCGCCAATGCCGACATTCTTGTGCCCGGCGATACGGTGTCGGTGATCGGTACCACGAGCGACCGTGTGCCTTTCGACAGTGTCGACCGCATGGAGGTGACTGCCGACGAGGTAGACGTACTGCTGCGCGAAGGAATGAAATTAGCGCCGTCGCTGGCCACCACACGCATACTACGGGCATACGCCGGAGTCCGCCCGCTCGTCGCCTCCGACGACGATCCCTCGGGGCGCAGCATTTCACGTGGGATAGTGTGCCTCGACCACGCCACACGCGACGGTCTTGAAGGCCTCGTCACTATAACCGGCGGCAAGCTTATGACGTACAGGCTAATGGCCGAATGGGCTACCGACATGGTGTGCCGTAAGTTGGGGCGAAGAGACACAAAATGCGTCACTGCCGAGCTTCCGCTGCCTGGAAGCGAGGCTCCGAGGGAAGGCGATAAAATTCCTGCCACGGCCGGAGGTAAAGCCTCTTTGGGTCGCCACGGCAGCCTTGCCAAGGATATTGCTGCGAAAGAAGACTCCGACCGCGCCCTGGTATGCGAATGCGAGGAAGTGAGCGTGGGAGAAATCGAATATGCCATATCGAATCTGCACGCCGACAATCTGCTAAATCTACGCCGCCGCACACGCCTGGGCATGGGCACCTGTCAGGGACAGCTCTGCGTGTGCCGTGCGGCCGCTATTCTCGAAAAGCATGATTCTTGTGCCGAACGACATCTGCAGGGTATACGCAGTTTCGTCAACGAGCGTTGGAAAGGTATGCATCCTGTAGCGTGGGGCGACAATCTTGCCGAAGGACAGTTCACCGCATGGATATATGGCACCGTTGCCGGACTCGCATCGCTCCCGGCCTCCGAAGAGATGAATTAAGCTATGAAATTTGACACTATAATAATAGGAGGCGGCTTGGCAGGACTTACTGCAGGCATAAGGCTCACCGAGGGTGGCCGGAAAGTGGCTATACTTTCGGCAGGCCACAGCTCGCTGCATTTCAACGCCGGAGCGTTCGGGCTTCTCGGTTTCGACCGGAATCATGCTCCCGTAAGCCGTCCGCTCGACGAGATTGCAAATCTACCTGCTGAGCACCCTTACAGAAAGATCGCAGCAGATGCACTACCCTCCCTCGCCGAAGAGGCAAAGGCCTTGCTCACTCGTGCCGGAGTGAAATGCTCCGGATCAGCACTCGAAAACCACACGCGCATATCGCCTCTTGGTGTCATGTGCCCCGCATGGCTTTCGATCGAGGGAATGGCAACGCTTGATGCTCTCAGGAAACTCGAGACTCCTCATGTGGCGATAATGGGTATAGCCGGTTTCCTCGACTTTTACCCTCGCTTCATCGCCGCAGCCCTCGAAAGAGAAGGCCTGCAATGCGATATTCTTACGGTAGACAATGCCGACCTACGAGCTCTGCGACACTCCACCACAGAGATGCGTGCCTCCAACATAGCACGCATGATGCACGGCGACGCCCTCGTCCGCTTCGCCGATGCGATAGGTATGGAGGCGACCGGATCAGATGCCGCAGCTCTTATTATCCCCGCGGTTGTCGATGCCGATGCTTCGGAACTATCTCAGATTGTCGGTCACAAAATGCTTTTTGCACCTACCATGGGCATATCGGTGCCCGGAATCGCCATGCACTCCCGACTCACACGCCATTTCCTCAACTCAGGAGGACGAATTTTCAACGGGCACAAGGCAGCTGGCGCAGATTTTGAAGGGAACAGACTCTGCGCAATATATACCGACAAGCTCGACGGCGATGCTCTGCGGGCCGATAATTTCATCTTGGCTTCGGGAAGTTTCTTCGGCCGAGGCCTTGTGGCAACTCCCGACGAAGTACGCGAACCGATATTCGGCCTCGACACCACTGCTCCGGCAGACAGAGATGACTGGTTCACACCCGATCTCTTCGGCGTGCAGCCGGTGATGAATGCCGGAGTAGCCGTAGACGATTCGTTCAGAGGATTGCATGGCGGGGTGGCAGTCGATAATCTATACGTGGCCGGAGCCGCCCTTGCAGGAGCAGACTCCTTGCGCAACGACTCGGGAGGCGGCGTGGCCCTGCTCTCGGCATTAGCCGTAGCCCACAACATTTTAAGTGACTGAGCGATGGATTACCAACAAGAAAATATAAGCGTACACAACTTCGAGCAGTGCACCAAGTGCACCGTCTGCACGGCCGTATGCCCCGTCACGCCTGTCAACACCCTCTATCCCGGGCCGAAGCAGGCAGGTCCCGACGGCGAGCGCTACCGCCTGAAAGATCCAGCATTCTTCGACGAAGTTCTCAAGTACTGCCTCAACTGCAAGCGCTGCGAAGTGGCGTGCCCCTCGGATGTCCGCATAGGCGACCTTATCCTCTCGGCCCGTCTGGCCTACTCACGCCGCCGTCCTTCGCTGCGCGATACCATGCTTGCAGAGACCGACATAATGGGTTCGCTGGCAACACTCTGCGCTCCAGTAGTCAACACCACGCTTGCCTTGAAGCCGGTGAAATACGTGCTCGACCGCACCGTCGGCATCGATTCTCACCGACAGTTTCCTAAATATGCATCCACACGCTTTGAGGCATGGTTCAATCACCATGCCAAAGAGACTCAGGCGAAATTCAGCCGCCATGTGAGCTATTTCCATGGCTGCTACGTCAACTACAACTATCCGGCCCTTGGCAAGGCTCTCGTGGACGTTCTCAATGCCGCAGGAATAGGCGTGCGCCTCCTCGCCCGCGAAAAATGCTGCGGTGTAGCCAAGATATCCAACCGGCTTATAAAGGAAGCCACGCGCGATGCCCGAATCAATCTCGCTGCAATGCGCCATGCCCTGGGTTCGGGGAGTGAAGCCGTAGTATCGACAAGCTCGACATGCTGCTTCACCATGCGCGACGAATATCCACATGTGCTCGGCCTCGACAACGCCGATATCCGGCGCGACATCATTACGGCATCGGCCTACCTCTCACGCCTTATCGAGAGTGGAGAAATAAAACTCGTATTCCGCAGCGACTACCGGAGGCGCATAGCCTATCACACCCCGTGCCACATGGAGCGAATGGGCTTCGCCCAGTATTCTATCGGACTTCTGGAGGCAATTCCGGGAGTCGATCTTACCGTGCTCGACTCCGACTGCTGCGGCATGGCGGGCACATACGGATTCAAAAAAGAAAACTACCCTACTTCGCAGGCTATAGGCTCAAGGCTCTTTGCCTCCATAGAGCGCGCGAAGCCCGACTTCGTGGCTACCGACTGCGAGACGTGCAAGTGGCAGATAGAGATGTCGACAGGCAATCGGGTGCTCAATCCCATCGAAGTTATCGCCGAAGCACTCGACTTCGAGGCAACACGACGCGCAAATAATTTGACAGATTGAAATTTTCGCATTACTTTTACACAAAAATAAGAAAACACCTCAATATCTCATCATGGCAAACAGTGCTTATGACGCCTTGGGAGCGTCGCGCAAAAGATTTCTCAACTGGCAGATGAAGACCATTCTGGTCACCATGGTCGGCTATGCGATATTCTACTTCGTACGCAAGAACTTCTCCATAGCCATGCCCGGACTTACTGCCGAATACGGCATTTCAAACAAGTCGTTCGGCTGGATAATCTTTGCAGGATCGCTCGTCTACGGCATCTCGCGCTTCGCCAACGGCTATGTCGTCGACCGTCTGCGCGGCCGTCTCGTCATGGCTCTCGGCCTACTCCTGTGCGCCCTGGCTAACTTCGCTTTCGGGTGGGGAGCCGACTTCAGCCAATGGATCACCGGGGTTGAAAACGGCCCGCGCATGGTAGAGACACTCGTGTTCTTCATGGGTCTCATCATTATTGTAAATCAGTGGTTTCAAGGCATGGGATATCCTCCTTGCGCACGTATACTCCCCCACTGGATCCACCCCTCCGATCTCGCCACAAAGATGTCGATATGGAATTGCTCCCACTCTATCGGTGCCGCTCTGGCAGTGGTGGTGTGCGGATATATCATGGGCACGCTCGGCTCCGACCTCAGCAACGATCAGACCTACGTAGCGCAAGTGGTGCAGAACCTCAGCGAGAACGGTGTGAGCGCCGCCGACGCCGTACGTCAGGCCGCTTCCTACGCGGCTCATGCGGGAGCGTGGAGGTGGTGCTTCTGGATTCCCGCCGTGATAGCAACCGCAGGAGCAGTGGTGATCTTCGTCGGACTGCGCGACGAGCCTAAGGACGCCGGGCTACCCGACCTGCCCGACACTTGTCTGGGCAAGCTCAAGGAGACCTCCGACCCTCGAGCACGCAAAAAATTCGAAAAAGTAATGGTGTGGACCAACCGCTGGGTTTGGACCTTCTGTGTGGCCAATTTCTTCGTCTACGTAGTGCGTATGGGCATTCTCGACTGGGGGCCCAAATTCCTCACCGAGAGCCGTAACCTCTCTATCGAAAGCGCAGGCTGGACAGTGGCAGCATTCGAGATCGCCGGAGTGGCGGGCACTCTTTTCGCCGGCTGGGCCACCGACCGCCTCTTCCACGGCAAAGGCCACCGCATGTGCGTGGTGTGCATGCTCGGAGCCGCCCTTTTCATGACAATATTCCGCTTCCTGCCCGAAAGCGCAGGCATCACGGTGACGGCTCTGGTGCTTGTCGGTGCCGGTTTCTTCATCTATGGTCCTCAGGCACTTATCGGTATAGAGCTCGGCAATCAGGCAACAAAAGAAGCCTCGGCGCGTGCCAACGGTCTGGCCGGAATCATCGGTTACCTCGGCTCCGGAGCCTCGGGCTTGCTCGTTGGCTACGTGGCCGACCTGTATGGCTGGACATCGGTATTCGACACCATTATCTTCATCGCCGTAGCAGGGCTGCTCGTATTAGTGTCGATGTGGAAAGCTCCTCGCGACGGATACTCCCGCGCCGCAGCTATCACCTACGACGACATAGAACCAATGTAATACCCTATCACAAATGGACTTCAACCGCTACACATCGCCCATGAGCGACAAGGAGCTCCGCGAGGCATGCCGACGCATACGCCACGTGGCTCTCGATATGGACGGCACAATATATCTCGGCTCGAAACTATTCCCCTGGACCAAAGGATTTCTCAAAAAGCTCACCGACAACGGTATAGGCTACTCTTTCCTCACCAACAATCCCACCCGATCGCTCGACGACTACGTGAAAAAACTGGCAGGCATGGGCATCGAGGCCACACGCGAGGAAGTGTACACCACCGCCGTAGCCACTATCGACTATCTCCGGTCGCACCACCCCGAAGCCCGGCGCCTCTTCCTGCTCGGCACTCCGAGCATGATAGGAGAATTCCGCGAGGCAGGATTCGAAATTTGCGAAGACGATCCGGAAGACCGTCCCGACGTTCTTGTCGTGGCCTTCGACACCACCCTTACCTACCCCCGTTTGTGTCGCGCCGCATGGTGGGCATCGCAGGGAGTGCCATATATTGCCACGAATCCCGACCGCGTTTGCCCCACCGATCAGCCTGTTATCCTCGTAGACTGCGGAAGCCTCTGCGCCTGCATCGAGCACGCCACCGGCCGACGCCCCGACATCGTCATAGGCAAACCCAACCCCGACATGCTACGCGGCATCATGG
>CAYYQS010000112.1:0-7540 GCA_964472555.1 uncultured Bacteroides sp. | reverse complement strand
GTCGGACTTCATCTGGGCTGCAATCTGGTTAGAGCGGCGGGCGATGATGCATACGGTTTCGTATACGTTGCCGGTGTCTTCCGAGAGTTGGATCATGTCACGGGTGACAGTTGTGATAGGAGTGTTGCTTTTCTTGAAATCCATTTTGCTATGAGTTTTCAGCGTTTAGCGTGTTTTACGATTAGAGAGAGGGGATGGCAGCGCATCGGTTCAGTAGTTTTATTCAGTCACATATCGTCGGGCGATACGGTGAATGTTTTCTACTTCGTCGCGTTTCTTGCTGTCGGGGAAGTTGTTGATAAAGGAGTAATATTCGTCGATTACATCGCGGAAACGGTCGGCCTTGCGTTCTTCGATTGAGTTGACCGCTTCCTGATAGCGGGCCTTGAGGATAAGAAGCTCAAGGTCCTCTTTATATTTTGAGTAGGGATAATCTTTTACAGCATTCTGAGCGACGATAATGGCGCTTTGGTAGTTGTTGCCCATGTAGTTGCCCAGATTGTAGTAGAGCTGAGCGTTCTGAAGCTGCTTGAGTGTAAGCTTGTCCTGAAGTTCGAAGATCGCATTCTGGGCAATCGACACTTTGTCGCTTCGGGGGAAGAAGTCGAGGAATGCCTGAAGCTCCTCGATAGCCTTGATAGTCTCGCTCTGGTCGAGCTGAGGATCGGGAGAGTCGAGGTAGTAGCCGTAACCCGAGAAGAAGCGGGCCGACTCGGCATATTTCCCTTTCGGGTAGCGTCCGTAGTAGGTCTTGAAATATACGCCCGACGAAGCATAGTCCTTATTCTCATAGTTGCTCATCGCAAGCAGATAGAGAGCCTCTTCTGCCTTGTCAGAACCCTTGAATACGGTGATGCAGTCGTTGAGAAGTGTGGCTGCCTGCACATACTTCTTCTCGTTGAAAGCACGCTTGGCATACTCGAACTTATAGTTATAGTCATCACTCTTCTGAGCCCGCTGGTATTCGCCGCACGAACTCAGAGCAATAGCCATGAATATGATTATCAGATATTTCTGCATATATAATCTATGGTTAGATGACCTTTGAGATGCAAAGTTAGCAAAAAAACTGCAAAAGTAGACCTTGCTCAGCCAATTTTGCTAATATTTAACATTACTCCAGAGAGTAGAATTTGCTGAATGCCCTTATGGTAAACACATGGTCGGCTGTCGATGCCGTTTCGCAAGCCGAGTGCATGGCCCAGACAGGAGCACCCATATCTACTCCGCGGAGAGGTATCTGCGAAGTAAGTATGTTGCCGAGTGTCGATCCTCCGGCCACATCGCTGTGATTTACAAAGTATTGATAGGGCACCCCGGCAAGCTCGCATATTCGGGCGAAAACAGCGGCGCTGTCGGCATCCGTCATATACTTACAGTTGGCATTCACCTTTATGCAAGGGCCACCTCCGAGCACCGGATGATTTGTCGGATCGTATTTCTCTCCGTAGTTAGGGTGGAAGCCGTGAGCATTGTCGGCCGAGATCATGAATGAACCTGACACCGCACGCAGATAGTCGCTTTCAGCCCCTCCGAGGCTTGCTACAACCCTGCGCAGAATGTGCTCAAGCACAGGCGAGGCAGCTCCCTGTTTCGTTCCCGATCCGGTCTCTTCATTATCGAATATAGCCAGCACTCTTGTGTGGCGGCTCTCCTTGGCGGCATTTTCAAGTAGCGCGGTAAGGCCTGCGTGCACCATGCTGAGATCGTCGATTCGGCCCGAGCATATCATCTCGTCGTTGAGTCCTGCCGTACGTGCTCCTTCGCAGAGATATAGCGAGAGATCATAGTCAAGAATATCGGCAGGATTCACTTTCAGTTCGGCGGCTACCAAGTCTCGGATAAGTCCTTCACGGCCATTGTTTCCGAGAGCGATCACGGGCAGCATGTCTTTCTGCTTGGAAAGTTTCACGCCGTCGTTTACCGCGCGGTTGAAATGTATTGCTAAGTCGGGAATTACAAGCAGCGGCCGATCGAAGCGCACGAGCTTGCTTTCAGGCTCAAGAGGATTCTCCGAGCGGAGCATAACCCTGCCTGCGATCGACAGCGGACGGTCGAACCAGGTGTAGAGTATCGGGCCGCCGTAAACTTCTGTATTGAGTTTCACGGCACCCTCACACTGTATCTCACACCGGGGCTTGATGCGGAAGCCGGGAGAATCGCTGTGGGCGGCAATGATGTGAAAGCTCTCGGTGGATTTTCCGGAACCGACGATGAAAGCGAAAACGGCCGACCCGTTCTTCGTCACATAGTATTTGCCTCCGGGAACCAAGTCCCAGCCGTCGCGCATGTCGAGAGCTTTAAATCCGGCTGCGTCGAGACGCTCGCACACCGTCCGCGCCGCCCAGAAGTTGACAGGCGACTTATCAAGGAACGTGCAGAGATCAGCTATATATCCGTTCATTCTATATTCAGATCAGCGTTGTAGTAAATGTAGTTGGCAGCCCTGAGGGCGCTGCAGATAGTGTCGGAGAGGAAGGTGGCGAAGCGATAGCGCACATCTGCCAGAATCTCGGGAATCATCTCGGGACTTGCCTGCCCGATAGTCGAAGCGATATCTGCCATATTCTGGAAGATATCGGCGAGTTTCTCGGCGAGAGACACTGCCACAGGAGTGTCGGAGTAGCGCATATCGTCGACCGACGTGTCGAGGTACATGTCATTCTCTCCGAGGATTTTGGCCATTATCTCACGCACGGCGTCGTACTGCTCCTCCTCGACGGTCGAATAGATGGCATCCGTAGCCATGAATTCGTTAGGATTGCTGTCTTCCTCATCATCGCCGTAGGGGTGCAGATCACTCATTGTCACGTAGAAACGGGGAAGATAGCGGAGCACCTCCCGGAGAAAATTGCGTGGTGTCGAAGTCTCTGCTCCGGCCACTACCTTACAGTATTCTATCGAAAGAGCGGCCAGCGAAAGAGCGGCCGCAGGTATTTCCTTGTTCATTTTTTCTCTGCAGGACGGTATAGTTTATTGTCGATAATATATTTATACACGCCTGAGGGTAGGAAATAGTTCATATTGCGCCCGCGGGCTATAGCGTCGCGTATGAAAGTACTCGATATGTGTGCCATCGGCGCTCTCACTATTTCCATTCCTGCGGTGTGGTCGTCGACCAGCGGATAGCCGGGACGCGGATACACTATCACTCCGTAGTCGTCGAGAATACGCTGAGGCTCTTTCCATTTATCGAATACGGCCCAGTTGTCGCTTCCGATGATGAGCTTGAAGCGGAACTCAGGATATCTCTCGGCCAGGACGTCAAGCGTGTTTATCGTATACGACGGCCGCGGCATGGTCAGCTCGATGTCGCAGATATCGATATTCTCTGCTCCTTTGGCCGCTATTGAAAGCATCTGCAGTCGCTTGAGGTCGGGCAGCAGTTCGCCCGGATCCTTAAGCGGATTCCTTGGAGATAAGGTGAGCCAGATTTTATCGACATATCCCCACTGCACCAGAAAGGATGCGAGCATCATGTGCCCGATGTGCACCGGGTTGAACGATCCTCCGAGTATGCCTACAGTCTCCATTATCCCAAAGCTATGAATCCGCCGATAAGGTTGCGCGTCTGGCGCACTGCCTCATCGAGCTGGTCGTTCACTATGCGGCGGTCGAATTCTTCGCCGCGAGATATCTCGTACTGAGCTCTGTCGATCCGCACGTCGATCACTTCCTCGGTCTCGGTTCCACGGAAGCGGAGGCGGCGTCGGAGCTCGTCGATGCTCGGTGGCTCGATGAAGATTGTGAGCGCGCGGTCGCCGTAGATACGCTTCACACCGAGCGCGCCGTTCACGTCGAGGTCGAGGATTATATTGTGCCCCTCGTCGGTAATCCGGTCCACTTCACTGCGCAGTGTGCCGTAGAAACGCCCGGGATAGACCTCCTCAAATTCGATGAATTCGTTCTCGGCAATGGCATCGCGGAAAGCTTCCTCGCTCATGAAGTAATAGTTCACGCCGTGAACTTCTCCTTCGCGGGGCGGGCGTGTGGTGGCCGACACCGCAAATCCGAGGTTAAGGTCTCCACCGTCGAGAAGTGCATTGATTATTGTGGATTTGCCGCAGCCCGAAGGGGCTGCGACAACTATGATTTTTCCTTTCTTATCCATCAAGAGTGAGTATTTTCCTGAAATTTTACTGGTGTGCGGGACGAAGAAGATCGTTTACGGTCTTCACAGGATTGAATGTCGATGCCGGAACGACTACAAACACCGTATTCCAGTCGCTCATCGCACCGTTCCAGAGGCCCGGAAGCTCGAGCGCACGCAGTTCGCGGCCTCCGGCCGATTTCTCAGAGATGAAGCCGGTGGCATGGTCCACATGCTCGCGGAGGTCGTATTTATTGTCTTCGGGATCGCGGAGATAGCAAACGAGGTCAACGGGATTGAAGTAGCCTGCCTTGCGCATCATCTCGGTGTTCTCAGGCTTCGACATGTCGATCTGAGTAGACTCAAGAATCTGGGGCGCAACGGCCTTCTGGTCGCTCGAGAAAGTGTTGAACGGACCTCCGCCGGGTTCGCCTTCGTTGCGTACCATGCCGCACACGCGGATCGGGCGGCGTAGCACCTTGCGCAGCGCCGCTGCTCGTTCTTCAAGCGTGCCTTCCTCCAAAATGTCGGCCGAGATATAGCAGAGAGTATTCTGAATGAAATCCTGAGCCTCTTCGACGAGTTCTTCAGTCGGCTCGGCAAGGTCGTTGTAGATGCTGTAGGCGCAGTCTACCACCGTCATCAGAAGTCCGCCTAAGAGTTTCTTGTATTCGATTGTCGATTCGCGGTGACCTTCGTTCACCACATTGTCGATGTTCTTGATGAACACCACTGTCGCGTCAAGATCGTTGAGATTCTCTATGAGGGCGCCGTGGCCGCCGGGGCGGAACACGAGTTTTCCATTATCGTCGCGGAAAAGTTCATTGTCGGGTGTCACGGCTATGGTGTCGGTCGAAGGTTTCTGCTCCGAGAGCGTAACATCGTATTTTACTCCGAATTTCTTCTCCATGGCAGGAATGGCCTCGGCAAGTTTCTCCTCGAAAAGTTTGCGGTGGTTGGCCGAGACAGTGAAGTGCAGACTCACCTTGCCGTCGGCCGATGTCGCAGTCTGAGCACCTTCGGCAAGCTGCTCCTCAAGTGCGGTGCGTACATCGTCTCCTTCATAGCGGTGGAAAGTAAGAAGAGCCTTGGGAAGCTGGCCGTAGTTGAGTCCTTCGGGCAGAATTATAGCTCCTACGAGATCTTTATAGCGGCCGTCTTTAATGAGCGACTCAGCTGTAGTGCCTTCGCCGTAGAGTCGGGCTATGGTTTTCTGCAGTTCGCAGTAGAATGCGAAATCGGCGATTCTGGCAGCAAGTTCGGCCACCGGACTACCTTCGGCAGGAGTCTCTTCCGTACCGTTGACAAAAGCGAATAGAGCCTTGAACATGCGCGACGCTGCACCCGAGGCGGGAACGAACTTTGTAACATCACCGCCGTCGGCCAGATACTCGTCCCAGCGCTTCTTGCAGGTCTCGATAAGCTCGGGCGTGAACGTGAGGATACCGTTCTGGGGTGCCGAAGGAGACTCGATTTTGAGATAGGGAAATCCTGTACGGAAGCGTTCGAGCTGTGCTTCCACCTGTTCTACGCTGATGCCTCGCTCTTTGAGCTGCTCGAGATCGGCCGCGGTAAATTCTGCCATGGTCTGGATATATTTAGGGTTTTTATATTTAGTTCTGAAGGGTATGGAGTAATATTCTCTTCAAAGTTACATATTTTGGCTGACTTCCCAAAAAATTACTTACTTTTTTTATACAACTGATAAGAATTGAAAATGTTGTGCCAGATGCTGTACAGTCCTCCGGCGACTGCCGTGACGGGTGACAGGAAAGTATATCCGAGCCAGATGATGAACACTGTATTCTTCTGCCCGAGAGCTTGTCCCCCTTCGATGTGTTCGCCGTATCTACGTCCTATGATTTTTCCTAAGGTGAACTGAACGAGGCAACAGAGCAGCGATACCACTCCAATGGCTATCAGAATCGTCACGGGCACATTGCTGTGCATTATCGCCTTGGTAGTGGTGGCGATAGCCAGAGATAACGAAACGGCCCAGAGATAGAACGCAGCATCGGGATAGCGCCTGAGCTTGGCTGCAACCCCGGGGAGGTAGCGGCGTACGCACCACGCGCTCACAAGCGGGAAGATGAGCAGGGGAAATACTTTATAGATTATAAGCCGGAAAGTAGGCAGAAAGTCAAGTCCGACATGCGGATGAGCTACAGGCAGCAGTACCGGAGCCGAAAGCGCTATCGCTATATTTATTATAATAGTGTAGGTGGTGATATCGGCAGGATTTCCGTCGAGCTTTCTTGTCACCACAGCGGCAGCGGTGGCGGTAGGGCAGAGCAGGCACAGCATGGCGCTTTCAAGCAGAATCCTCCAAACGGTATCGCCTGCCAGAGTCAGCAGCAGTGTGAAGAGCACGAAGAAACCGATTTGGATCAGTATATGCCATAGATGCCAGCGGCGAAGATGAAGGTCATGCGGACCGATATTCAGGAACGTAAGAAAGAGCATGGCGAAGATAAAAGCAGGCTGGACTACAGCCACTATCTTCCCCGCCAGCTGATGAGCGTTGTCGAAGAGTGGAATGCTTACGAAAGCGAAGTAAGCTATCACTCCCGCCGCTATGGCTATGGGCAGCATCCAGTTTTTGAAGACTGTCTTGATATTGGTGCCCACGTAGCTATCAGTCTATAAGTTCGCAGATAAGTGTGGCAGAAGTGGCATCAAGAACTCTCACGCGGCGGAGTTGCCCTGTCTTGGCATCGCCGCGGGGGAATACCGCTGTCTTGTTCTGGCTCGTCCGGCCCACCATTTGCTCTTTCGAGCGCTTGGCGACACCTTCTACAAGGACTTCGAACTCGTGCCCTATGTCGCGGCGGTTGGATTCGGCGGAGAGTTCGTTCTGCAATGCGATCATTCGGTTCAGTCGCTCTATCTTCACATCTTCCGGTATATTGTCGGGCATTGTCCGCGCTGCCAATGTGCCGGGGCGCTCCGAGTATTTGAACATGAACGATGAATCAAATCCTACCGTGCGCATAAGGTCGAGTGTCTGCTGGAAATCTTCTTCGGTCTCGCCATGGAACCCTGTGAAGAGATCCGACGATATCCCGCAGTCGGGAATTGCCTTGCGGATAGCCGCGATGCGGTCGAGATACCACTCACGCGTATATTTGCGGTTCATCGCCTTCAGCACGGAGTTGCTTCCGCTCTGCACCGGGAGGTGGATGTGGCGGCAGATATTGGGGTGAGACGCTATCGCGGAGATCGTCTCGTCGCTCATGTCCTTGGGGTGCGATGTGGTGAAGCGTACTCTCATCTCCGGGGCTGCCTCGGCGACCTTTGCGAGGAGCGCCGGAAAATCGGTAGTATTACCTTCTGCATCAGTGTAGCAGTAACTGTTTACGTTCTGTCCCAGGAGGGTCACTTCTTTATATCCGCGAGCTTCAAGATCGGCAAGTTCGCGAAGTATGCTGTCGACCGGGCGCGAGCGCTCTC
>CAYYQS010000111.1:0-7632 GCA_964472555.1 uncultured Bacteroides sp. | reverse complement strand
TTTCCAATTCACTGTCATCTAAAAGCGGTGATGTTGAGTAAAAGCCATTTTCATCAGCGTGGATATGCTCACCATTTAACCGTACTGCCTCTACATTCCAGTCGTCAGTAGGGTGTACAGAAAACTTAGCTGTATGGCCGTGCGGATATACAAATCTAACCGTCCCTTGCTCGGGAGAAATAACCTTCAGGTGAATTTCCTTGTTCGGGTCAACATCTGGATTATTAGGGTCTGTAGAAATCTGAGGGTCGAAAGTTTCAATTTTATAAAATCTATTCCATCCCGGCGTAGCTATATAGGCACTATATGCATCTTTAGGGACACATAGAGTTCCATAGGCGTATAAAATGGGAGCAGCTCCAAAGTAGTTATATGATCCCGTTATCGTAGGAGGAATTGGGCTCATGCATGTCATCTTTTTTATATAACCACCAAGCTCTAGGGCATTCGTCGCATGTCCATCAAATGCCTCCCAGCTTATGATTTTTACGCTTTCCGGTAATGTAATTTCATTGAGTGCATAGCAATCTCTAAAACACTTGCTCTCCAGTTCGGTTACGTTTGGTCCAATTTTTACCTCTTTTAAACTTAAACAGCCCCTGAAACAGTTACTTCTAAGAATCGTTACTCGATCTGGAATGGAAATTGATGTTATGCTGGTACAATCTTCCAGAATACTGGCAGGTATTTCAAGTAGAAAACTAGGAAATGTAATTTCCTGTAGGTTAATGCATTCACAAAAGATATGAGAACCTAAATCCCTACAATGCTCAGGGATTACAACTTTACGGAGAGATGTACATTGAGCAAAGGCTTCGTCCCCAAGAGTCATAAGGATGGGCGGGAGATCAATACTCAATAGATTTGTACATCCCTGAAATACACCGTTCCCATCTGACCAACCATGGTAACTTCCAGTTTGACCCAAACCCATCAAGTTTGCTGGCAGTTTAATAGACTCAATGGAAGAGCAATGATAAAATGCGCCATTGTCTATGTAAAATAAGCTGTCGTGTAGCTCTATCTCTTTTAGATTAGTGCATCCTCTGAATGTATCGTTTTCAATCCTATTGACGCCTTTAGGAATCTTAATTGATTTTAGGCTTGTACAATTCTCGAAAGCCCCCCAATTTAAGTCTGTTAAGTCCTCTGGAAGAGAAACTGTTGTCAGCGAAGAACAGCCTTTGAATGCTTCCATTTCGATTTGTGTAACTGATTCAGGGATCGTCACTGATATGAGGCTTGAACAATTAGAGAACGTGTGAGCATGTATATAAGTAACAGATTCAGGAATTGTTACAGATAATAAAGAGGTACAATTTTCGAAAGCTGATGCCCATATAGTCTTAATCGTGTTTGGAATATAGACTGAAGTTATATTAGAAGATCCTTTGAATGCCTCGTTAGCAATTTCAGTGACTGTGTATTCTATTTCTCCATATTCTATCTTGCCAGGAATATTTATGTCTCCCTTATAATAAGATGCTGAAAAGCGTCTGGTGACAGATACTTCATATTCTTCAATTGAAGTAACAGTATATTTAAAATCACCAATAGTAAAGGTCTGAGCTTGCGCTCCGACGACAGCGACGAGAAAGATGAGAAAGAGTAATATCTTTTTCATGATTATTCACAACCTCCGGACCTCCTCTTTGGCTAATAATTGGTTTATATACAGAAAACGTGAGGTCTGTACTGTTGCCCGTTCCACGTATGGAGGCTCTGGTATTGCCCATTGGAGTTGAAACGAGCAAACGCAGAGGCCTCACGTAGAATATGTATACGCCCACGTCCGGCTCTCACGAGCCGAAACCGGACAAAGAAAACATATCCACATAAGACATCTACCGTCTGCTACCTTCTCGACTCCAATTGAAATTTACCAGATTTCCATACGTCAAGAAAGAGCGTCGAGTAAACGCTTCCTATTATGTCTTTGCAGCCCCCACCCACATGACCCGGGACCGGGCCTCTGCTATGCGGTCTGCACTTGCAAAAGTAGTGTATTATTCCATAACCTGCAAATAGTTATGCCGATTTTCCCCGATAAATTTGTTAAAAAAAGATTTTCGTAATTGTTAAGAGCTAAAGTTCCCACATATTCTTCAGGGCTGGGAGCACATCCGTGGGTTCCCAGCCCAACTCCTTGCGAGCCTTAGCATTGCTGAAAGTGAGCGATTTACTTATTTTCGACAGTTTCTGCGAATTAATCGGAGCCTTTGAACCCAAGCAATCTCCAACGGTAGCACTGATTTTTGCAAACCAATAGGGTATAGTGGGGACTAGTCGGCCAAACTTCGAAGCAATCACATCTTCAAGCTCGCGGAACGAAGGATGCTGATTGTCGCAAACATTATAGACCCCTCCATGCTCACTCACCAGCTCAATAAGCCGAGGTAAGTCATCGACCATTAGCATGCTCTTCCGAGCCTCGCCTTGGCCAATTCTAAGATACCGCCCCGACTTGATACCCGAAATCATTGCTCCGAGATTTCCCGGCGGATTCGCCCCGACAACGAGAGCAGGCCTGAGGATGCCAAGCCTCACACCACGCTCCGCGCACCAGCGTGTGAGATATTGCTCGGCCTGGATTTTACTCGATGCATAAGCACTTTTGCCGTCAAGAGGATGGCTTTCGTCAATATTATCGCCCTCCTCACAGCCGTAGACTGCGACGCTGGAGATAAACACAAGAGAATCAGGCACCCCGGCTCTCTCAAGAGCGGTACAGAGATTTTTAGTACCTTCGAGATTTACGTCGAAAAATTCACGGATCTCATCCTCCGAGCGGCCATGGCCATACGCTTTTCCGGCAGCGTGTACCACCAGATCATACTTTTCAGAAAGCGAGGGAATTTCTGTCGCCAGATCAGCCTTGATATCATTCCCTGCGCTACGGCCACACAAGGTCACATCATGGTGCTCCCTCAGTGCAGGAACGATGTTCCTCCCGATAAACCCCGTGCCTCCTGTGACAAGTATTTTCATATAAGATATGTGACCGTTACGATATGCGGGTGCAAAGTTAGCTCTTTCTCGTGAAAATTTCGTACTTTTGTGCTCACAAACGAATATCAGAATATGAACCGCATCATTGAGAAATCACATTTCTCGGAAAACGTCGTCCGCCTTGTTGTAGAGGCACCCGAGGTTGCGAAAGCCCGTAAACCGGGCCATTTCGTAATCGTGCGCACAGGCGAAGGAGGCGAACGTATTCCCCTCACCATAGCCGATGCCGACGAAAAGAAAGGCACCATAACTCTTGTAATACAGGCCGTCGGCGTGTCGACACGCAAACTTTGCGCCCTCGAGCCCGGCGAATTCCTCACCGACCTCGTCGGTCCCCTTGGTCGCGCAACAGCAATCGGTAAACGCAACGGCACAGTGCTCTGCTGCGGCGGAGGCGTGGGAGTTGCCCCCCTGCTGCCTATCATCAGGGCTTTCAAGGAAGCTGGCAACCGCGTGGTGAGCGTCCTCGCTGCCCGAAATAAAGATCTTATCATTCTCCGCGACGAGGTGAGCAAATACAGCGACGAGGTCATAATCATGACCGACGACGGCTCCGAAGGCCGAAAAGGACTTGTCACCGCTGGCGTAGAAGAAGTTATTCAGCGTGAGGACGTCGCAGAAGTCGTGGCTATCGGACCTGCGGTAATGATGAAATTTGTAGCTCTTCTCACCAAGAAATACAACGTGCCCACTATCTGCTCCCTCAATACAATTATGGTCGACGGAACAGGCATGTGCGGGGCCTGCCGTGTGCATGTGGGAGGAAAACTCCGCTTCGTCTGCGTCGACGGACCGGAATTCGACGCGCATCAGGTCGATTTCGACGAGATGATTTCGCGCATGAAGGCTTACGACAATGTATAACCGACTAAGAACACTACGATGACCGACCAATATAAGGACTCAAACCGTGGGCGCGACGCTGAGTGGCGCCGAGAACTGCGCGACGCAATGCCCGCCAAGGAGCGGACTAACATTCCGCGCGCAGTAATGCCGATGCTGCCCCCGGAGTACCGCATTACTACCAACGAAGAGGTTAACGAAGGCCTCAGCCTCGAGCAGGCCGTGATAGAAGCTACTCGATGCCTCGACTGCCCTACCCCTACATGCATCGAGGGTTGCCCGGTGAACATCGCAATTCCCGATTTCATCAAGAACATTCAGCGCCGCGACATTGCCGAAGCTGCCCGTATCCTTAAGCAGACCAGCGCTCTCCCCGCCGTCTGCGGCCGCGTGTGTCCACAGGAGCGCCAGTGCGAGAGCCGCTGCATATATAATAAGATGAAGAAGGCTCCTGTTGCAATAGGTTATCTCGAGCGCTTCGCCGCCGATGCCGAGCGTCTTGCAGGTGGCGGGAAGACTCTACCCGAAATCAAATCCAACGGCATACGCGTCGCCGTGGCCGGATCAGGTCCCGCCGGACTTTCTTTCGCAGGAGATATGCGCCGACGCGGTTTTGAGGTCGACGTTTTCGAAGCGCTCCACGAGATAGGCGGTGTACTCAAATACGGTATTCCCGAATTCCGTCTGCCCAACACTGTGGTTGATGCCGAACTCGATTCTCTCGCCGCAATGGGAGTGCAATTCCACACCGACACAGTTATCGGCAAGACTCTCAGCTACGACGATCTCCTCAACATGGGTTTCAAGGGAATTTTCGTGGCATCCGGTGCCGGACTTCCCCGCTTCATGGGCATTCCCGGCGAAGAATTCTCGGGCGTAATGTCGAGCAACGAATATCTCACCCGCATCAACCTCATGGGAGCCGGACGCCCCGGCAGCGATACTCCCGTGCTGAAAGGCCACCGCGTAGCTGTGATCGGAGGCGGTAATACGGCCATGGACTCCGTCCGCACAGCAAGACGCATGGGAGCCGAGCGCGCCATGATAGTCTACCGTCGCAGCGAGGCAGAGATGCCCGCGCGTCTCGAAGAAATTGAGCACGCACGCCAGGAAGGAGTCGAATTCGTCACCCTCGCCAATCCGATAGAATACCTCGGCGACGAAAAAGGACGAGTGCGCGCCATGCGTCTGCAGCGAATGGAGCTCGGCGAACCCGACGCCTCTGGCCGTCGCTCTCCCAAGCCCATTGAAGGAGCTATCGATACCGTAGAAATCGACGAGGTGATAGTGAGTGTCGGAGTATCGCCCAACCCGCTAATCCCCGACAGCATCGACGGTCTCGAGGTGACTAACCGCGGGACGATAGCCGTGGATGAAAAACTGCAGTCGTCCCTCCCCGTCATCTTTGCCGGAGGTGACATCGTCCGTGGTGGCGCTACGGTGATTCTCGCCATGGGCGACGGTCGGAAAGCCGCCGCTTCTATGGCCGAAAAACTTCTTGGTAATGAATAGGATAATCGCGGCTGCGGCTTCTGCTCTTATTCTTCTCACTGCTTGCCGTCACACTGGTGCCGACAACGACGCTACGCTCGTGGTGAGTATCGAACCGCAGCGCGCCGTCCTTGCCGAACTCGTCGAGCCGGGTACGGAAATCGTCACCCTCATGAGCCGCGGTGCCAATCCCGAGACTTTCGAACCGACACTATCCCAGCGCGCGTCGCTCGACGGTGCTTCGATGTATTTCGTCACCGGCGCCCTCCCTTTTGAAGAGAATATCCGCAAAGCTGTTCCCGACCTCGAAATCATCGACACATCAGCAGGCGTGGAACCGGTCTACGGTACACACTCCCATGCCCATGTCGGGCACCACTCGCACGGCCACGACGAAGGCGAGCCCGACCCACATTTCTGGACTTCTATCGAAGGCACCCGCGCCATGGCGCGAAACATGGCTGCTGCTCTTATCGTGCAGGATCCCGCCAATGTCGACACTTATAGAACACGCCTTAAAGCTTTTGAGCATAAAGTCGACTCTGTAGCCGCCGAAATCAGCCTCCGTCTTTCCTCTACCCCTCACCGCACTTTTGCAGTATGGCATCCTTCACTCTCCTATTTTGCAAGGGAATACAGCCTAAAGCAAGTCGTCGTCGGTCAGGAATCGAAAGAGATGTCGGCACGTCAGCTCCGCGAAGTTATCGACGCGGCACGAGCCGACAGCATCACCGTATTTTTCTTCCAAAAAGAATATGACTCGCGGCAGGCCGAAAGCATAAATTCGGAGATCGGCAGCCGAATGGTCACAATCGATCCCCTTGATCCCGACTGGGCTGCACAACTTATCAACATCGCCGATGAACTCGCACGCGACTAAAGACCGCCTTCCCTTGATCGAGCTGCGCGATCTCACGTTTCGCCGCGAAGACCGTGTCATTCTCGACCACGTCAATCTCACCGTCTGCCGAGGCGACTTCATGGCTATCACGGGGCCCAACGGAGGCGGTAAAACCACCCTCCTCCGCCTCATCCTGCGCCTACTCAAGCCTTCTTCCGGAAAGATTGTATTCTTCGACAACAATGGGCAACCCACTTCGGCTACACCGAAATTCGGCTATCTACCCCAGAAAAACAGCGTCGACGCCCACTTCCCTATCACGGTGCGCGAAGTGGTATCTTCGGGCCTCTTGAGCGATACTTCACTGAGCAAGGACGAAAAAGAAGCTCGCGTGCACAACGCTCTCGAACTCATCGAGCTCATGCCTCTCGCCGACCGACCTATCGGACGCCTCTCCGGAGGACAGTTGCAGCGTGTGCTCTTCGGACGCGCTATCGTAAGCCGGCCGCCGGTGCTTGTCCTCGACGAACCCCTCAGCTATCTCGACAAGCACTTCGAGTCGCATCTCTACAAAATCGTGGCCGGACTCGCAAGCCATACCACCATTCTCCTTGTGAGCCACGAGATGTCCGAAATAGGGGCAATGGCGAACCGTCACATCATAGTCGACGGAGCTCTCCATGAATGCACGGCCGCACATCATTATGTGCGCACTGAGTGCTGATTTCGCTTTGCCATGCCAAAAAAAAAGCGTATCTTTGCCCAAAATATACACTAAACACTTTCATACAATGGAAATCAAAGGAACTATCATCTACGCTCTCCCCGAGACCAGCGGTGTATCGAAGGCCGGAAACGCGTGGAAGAAAAAAGAATATGTGCTCGAAAATACCGAAGGACAGTTTCCACGCCGCATAGCATTCACTTGCTTCGGCGACAATGCCGACAAGATCAACCTCAAGGTGGGCGACGTGGCTACGATCTACTTCGACATCGAGAGCCGAGAATGGAACGGTAAATGGTTTACCGACATCCGTTGCTGGCGCGCCGACGTGGAAAATGCCACAGCGGCTCCCGCAGCACCTGCAGCTGCAGCTCCCGGCGCAGTACCTCCGCCTCCCGCAGTTCCCGGTGGTGGCGACGATGAATTCCCCTTCTGATCTTACCGGGGAAGTTAAATAAAGCAGGTTTGTGAAAGTTTACTGAAAAAATGGCAACAGAACTCAAGAATCTCACTAAACGCAGCGAGAACTACTCGCAGTGGTATAACGAACTCGTGGTCAAGGCCGACCTCGCCGAGCAGTCTGCCGTCCGTGGCTGTATGGTCATCAAGCCCTACGGCTACGCAATATGGGAGAAAATGCAGCAGACCCTCGACCGCATGTTCAAGGAAACAGGCGTCCAGAATGCCTATTTCCCCCTCCTTATCCCCAAATCCTTCCTCTGCC
>CAYYQS010000110.1:0-7791 GCA_964472555.1 uncultured Bacteroides sp. | reverse complement strand
CTAATATCTACGCTATAATATTCTGCCGCACCCGCCGCGATACCCAGGAGATAGCCGACAAGCTGATAGCCGACGGCTATAATGCCGACGCCCTGCACGGCGACCTTTCGCAGCAGCAGCGCGACATGACGATGAAAAAGTTCCGCGACCGCGTGACCACTCTTCTTGTCGCAACCGATGTTGCCGCCCGCGGCCTTGATGTGGATGATCTTACGCACGTGATAAACTATGGTTTGCCCGACGATACGGCAGTGTACACTCACCGCTCGGGCCGTACCGGTCGTGCGGGCAAGACGGGTGTTTCGGTGGCTATTATCCACTCGCGCGAGAAAGGCAAACTTCGCGAGATCGAACGCATAATCGGCAAGAAATTCGAGCGCAAGGAAGTGCCTACACCTCAGCATATCATCGAGAAGCAGCTCTATAATCTTGCCGACCGACTTGAGCGCGTAGAGGTGCCGGAAGATGAAATCGCCCAGTATCTTCCCGGGGTGCTCCGCAAGCTTTCGTGGCTCTCGACCGAAGATCTGCTTAAGCGAGTTCTTTCGCTTGAGTTCAACCGACTTCTCGACTACTACAAGGATGCACCGAAGATCGATTTCATCGATGAGAAACCGACACGCGAACGTAAGGATAAGGACAGAAGTCCGCGTTCGGACCGAGACAAGGACCGCCGAACGGCTGAAAAGGGCATGGCCCGAATCTACATCAACGCGGGTAAAGACGACGGCTTTTACGCCGGTAATCTCATCGACCTGCTGAATAAGAATATTCATGGCCAGCGCGTCGACGTAGGGCGGATCGATCTTCTGCCGGGGTATTCGCTCTTCGATGTGAAGAAGGGAGACGCACACCGCGTTGTATCGGCACTGAAGGGACTTGACTTCTTCGGCAAGCGGATTTTCAGTGAGATTGCCGATCCGGAGCGTGACTATGCGGCAACGTCGTCGCGCAAGAGCAAGCCCGGTAAAACGACAAAAGCGAAGAAAAACAAGAAATGATAAAACTCTCTATACGTCAACTTATTGCCGCGCTCGTGCTTCCGGTGGCTATCAGTGCCGGAGCGCGGAGTGCGGCAGAAGTGTTCTCTGAAGCGCCCTACTCTGTTCTCCCTCTTCTGCGGCCCAACACACGCCTTGACATGCTCGACTATTTCAATCATTCGATGCCCAATACGTCGCAAAACCGCCTCGGCGGTGAAGCCCGCATCATAGATAGCTCGGATAGCCGTCTGGTAGCCTCGGTGTCGCGCGACGCAACGGTTGAATTCGCGCTCGTGCCCGTGAAGAATGATACAGTGACGGCTGTGATTGAGACGGTGCTTACTCCACTTGCCGACAGTTCTATTTCGTTTTACGACAAAAACTGGAAGAAGCTGAATGTCAAAGGTTTGCCCGGGGAGAGTGCTAAATCGTCAGGAAAAAAGGGCGCGACGGACGAGATGATGTTCATGACCGCGACATACGACCCGACTGAAAATGTGTTTGTATTCCGAAATACGACAGAGGGATACTACACGGAACTGGATCGTCCGGAGTGGCTGGCTCAAATGCCGATTAAATTTGAGATGCGTTTCGACGGAAAGAAACTTACCCGAGTAGAAACTACCGAAAGATAAGAGTACAACGATGCAGCGCCAAGCCATAAGTCTTGAAGAACTAACCCGACGCGTAACGCGCTCTTTAGCGGCAGCTCCCGGTCTTGACGGAGTGTGGATCACCGCCGAGACGAGTGATGTGCGCACTTCGGGAGGACACTGCTATATGGAGTTGCTGCAGAAGGATAGCGCCGGAAACCAGCTGGCGCGGACAAGGGCTGTGATATGGGCATCGACCTATGCCCGCTTAGGGGCAAAATTCTCGGCAGCAACGGGAAGCCGACTCGCATCAGATATGAAAATCATGGTGAAGGTGTCGGTTTCGTTCCACAGCGTGTACGGATTCTCTCTGGTGATCAGTGACATAGATCCGGACTATACAGTAGGCGATCTGGCTCGAAAGCGCAACGAGATACTTGCCCGTCTTGCAGCCGAAGGTGTGGTGGATCTGAACCGGAGCCTGCCCTGGAGCACTACCCCCTACCGCGTGGCGATAATATCGGCTGCGGGGGCGGCCGGTTATGGCGACTTCATGAAACATCTTCACCTCAACAGCTCTCACCTGCGCTTCGAGACGACTCTTTTCCCGGCAACGATGCAGGGCGAAAGAACGGTTGAAAGCGTGATATCGGCACTGGACGCTATCATGGCGCGTGTGGATGATTTCGACTGCGTGACGATAATCCGCGGAGGCGGTGCGGTGAGCGATCTTGCCTCGTTCGACGACTATGAACTCGCAGCTAATGTGGCTCAGTTTCCGCTACCTATCATTGTAGGAATAGGACATGAACGAGATATAACGGTGCTCGATTTCGTGGCTAACGCGAGGGTGAAGACTCCTACAGCGGCGGCCGAACTTCTTATAGAACGAATGGGCGAAGCACTCGGAGCGGTGGTGCGCATTGCATCGGAAATACAACGGACAGCCTCGGAGCGTATATCGGGAGCACGGGTACAATTGGCATATTACCAAGGGCTGCTACCAGCTCTTGCCCGCAATGTGATAGAGCGAAACAGCCGGGCTACCGACGATACAGCAGCTCAAGCTATCGCCCAAGCTGCCGGAATAGCGTTGAACCGACGCCGCGACCGGCTTAACGCATTAGGAGAGATACTTGAGGCGCTATCGCCTGAAGCGACTTTACGCCGCGGATATTCGATAACGCGGGTTGACGGCAAAGCTGTGACTGACGGTGATAAACTTAAGCCCGGCACGCGAATAGAAACTACTTTCAGCCGCGGGCGGACCTTAACTTCAATAACGGAATAACATGACCGACAATAAGACACCAGAAATAAGCTACAATGAAGCTCTTGCAGAGCTTGAAAGCATACTTGCGTCGCTGCGTTCGGACAATTGCGACGTGGACACACTTGCAGAACGCACCCGCAGGGCAGCGGCTCTCCTGAAGGAATGCCGAAAACGGCTGACGCGGACAGAAGAAGAACTCAGCAAGGTGCTTGAAGAACTTGACAACTCGATATAATTATGCTGAATCTAACACCCCTCACCCGCCCCGTATTCGGGAGACTCCATAAAAACATAGAGCGTATCGATACTCCTGCCGCTACTGAGGTTGCTCAACGAAAGGTGCTTTCGTGGCTGCTCAAGAAGGCATCCGGAACAGCTATCGGACAGGAATACGGATTCGGGAAAATCAGGAACTATGAGGATTTCGCCGCGAGTGTACCAGCAGTGGAATTTGAAGACATACGCCCGTATGTGATGCGTATGGTATCGGGCGAAAGAGACGTTCTATGGCCCGGGGTGTGCCGCCGTTTCGCCCAATCGTCGGGTACGTCGGGAGGAAAAAGCAAATTTATTCCTGTGACGGATGAAGCCCTTCGCCGCAACCATTACGGAGGAAGTGCCTGTGCAGTGGCATCTTATCTGGCGCGCTATCCTAAGAGCCGCCTTTTCGGTGGAAAGAGTCTGATACTCGGCGGCAGTTTTGCAAATGAACTTACGGATGTTCCGAAGGGCGTGTGCGTGGGCGATCTCTCAGCCACTCTGATAGCTCGAGTGAATCCGTTTGTGAATCTTTTCCGAGTGCCGTCGAAAGATATAGCCCTGATGTCGGACTGGAACGAAAAGCTTCCTGCGATCGCTCTCGCGTCGGAAAACGAGGATGTGACGAATATCTCGGGAGTACCTTCGTGGTTCATGACTGTATTGCGCCGAATCATGGCCGATAAAGGAGCCAAAACTATACATGATGTGTGGCCAAACCTCGAGGTGTTCTTCCACGGAGGAATAGCTTTCGGGCCTTACCGTGAGCAATACCGCGAGATAACGGATGCCAGCAAAATGCGTTATCATGAGAACTATAATGCCTCGGAAGGATTTTTCGCAACGCAGGACAACGATGAGTCCGGGGTGATGCGACTACTGACCGACATCGGGGTCTTCTATGAATTCGTGCCTCTTGATAGCCTTGAGGAGGCGTCAACAAAGGCCGTGCCTGCATGGAAAGTGGAGAAAGGACGTACTTATGCCATAATGATAAGCTCTTGCAACGGGCTATGGCGCTATCAGATAGGAGATACCGTGCGGATAGAAAGCACTTCGCCGCTCCGCATCTCCATAGCGGGACGCACCAACAGTTTTATCAATGCTTTCGGCGAGGAACTTATGGTGTGGAACGCCGACAAGGCTCTTGCGGAAGCATGCCTTAAGACCGGAGCTTCGGTGCGGAACTACACAGCGGCTCCGGTGTATGCGTCGGGCGAGAGCAATGGTCATCATCAGTGGCTTATCGAGTGGGAACGCGCTCCGAAATGCGGCAATGAGGCTTTTGCGGATATACTTGACGCCGAGCTTCAGAAGGTAAATTCGGACTATCAGGCCAAGCGCGCCTCCGATATTTTCCTCGCACGGCTTGAACTAACAGAAGCGCCGGAGGGTGTCTTTGACCGTTGGCTCGCGACAACCGGAAAACTCGGCGGACAAAGAAAAATTCCGCGTCTGTCGAACAACCGACGGGTGATAGACCCGATACTCAGTCTTTCGCATAAATAAGTAACTACAAACACTTTAATGACAATAAGAATATGAAATTCAAAAAGATTCTCGCAGCGGCGGCTTTGATATTTGCCGCATCAGCAGCTCACGCTGAAGCTCCGCGGTATATTTTCCTCTATATAGGCGACGGCATGGGTCTCGGCCCCGTTATGGCTGCCCAGACTTACAACCGAACGGTGCTGAACAATGACGAGCCTCTGACAATGATGCAGATGCCGGTAGTAGGCTGGTGCCAGACTTACTCGGCATCTTCGACAGTGACCGACAGCGCGGCTGCGGGTACGGCAATCTCGACCGGCAGCAAGACGCGCAACAGTATGCTCGGCATGGACGCGGACACGGCAATAGTTTACTCGGTTACAAAACCCCTTGCGGAGAAGGGTTACGGCATAGCTGTGGCAACTTCGGTGGCCCCGGACGATGCTACTCCGGCGGCTTTCTACGCCCATGTGGATGCCCGGTATAAATATGATGATATCGACCGCCAAATGGCAGAGGCCGGATTTAATTTCATAGCCGGATCGGATCTTCGGACGGGTGATAAGGATAGTGCTCTGGAATATTTTGCAGAAAATAATGTTCAGGTTGTGCGCGGGCTCAAGGGCATTGAAGAGATAAACTCGGACAAGGTGCTTCTGATCAACGAAACAAATCCGTCGCACAACAATAATATCGGCTATACAATCGACTCTATCGCGGGTGCGCTAACTCTTCCGGACATTACCCGTGCGGCTCTTGCCCAGCTCGAGCGGACGTCGCCCGAACGTTTCTTCATGATGATCGAAGGGGGCAACATCGACCATGCGCTTCACGCCAACGACGGCGGGGCGGCAGTGAAGGAGATTCTTAACTTCGACAGCGCCCTTAAGATTGCGTTTGATTTCTATAAGGAGCATCCTGATGAAACTCTCATTATCGTAACGGCCGACCATGATACCGGAGGCCTGACTATCCAGAAGGGTAACAGCAAGGGAATAGCCAACATCGACTATCAGAAGGTGTCGAAGGAGGCGTTCAACGATTACTGCAAGGGGCTGCTTAAGAGCAGAATGATTTACACCTGGAACGACATGAAGGAATATCTTACGGAGAATATGGGGTTCTTTACCTTCATCCCGGTAAGCGCAGAGGAAGAGGCTAAGCTCGAAGACCTCTTCAACCAGACTTTTGAGATGCGCAACAGTGCGGATCAGAAGACTCTCTATGCCACTTTCAACGGTTTTGCAGCCGAGGTATTCCGCATCTTCAATAATGCTGCAGGCCTCGCTTTCAGCACTACCGGCCATTCGGGCAATCCCGTTCCGGTATTCGTAATCGGCAAAGACGCGGACCTCTTCAAGGGCTTCAACAACAACGTTGATATAGCCAAAGGCATTCTCAAGGCTATAAATTAATGAAAGCGAGCAGCGAAGATATTGAATAAATCACTATATTTGCAGTCAGAACATAAATACAGATACCATGATAAGTCCTCTTGCATACGTCGACCCGTCAGCCAAGCTGGGGAAAGATGTGACGATACATCCGTTTGCATACATTGATGCGAACACAGAAATCGGAGATAACTGCGTGATAATGCCTTACGCATCTATAATGAAAGGTACTACTCTCGGAAAGAGGGTGAAGATCTATCAGGGCGCGATAATCGGCGCGGACCCACAGGATTTCCGCTGGAAGGGATGTGATTCGCACTGTTCTATCGGCGACAATACGATAATCCGCGAGCATGTGATCATCAACCGCAGCATTAAGGAAGACGGCTGCACGAGCATAGGCGCCGACTGCGTGGTATGTGCCGACAGCCATATCGGACACGACAGCCATGTGGCTGATAAGTGCGTGATAGGCAATGCTACTACCATAGCAGGAGATGTGAAGGTTGACAGCGGCACGATACTTTCGTCGCACGTGATGCTTCATGAGAAATGCAATGTAGGCAAACTGACTCTGATAAAGGGTGGTACGCGTATAAGCTCGAATGTGCCGCCGTATGTGATCATGGCGCATAATCCGGTGACTTACTACGGCGTCAATTCGGTGATTCTGCGCAAGCATGCAGGATTTACGGAGGAGCAGATCGACGATATAGCCAAGGCATACCGCCATGTATATCAGTCGTCGACGTCGCTTTTCAATGCACTCCGCCGCATTGAAGATGATATTGATGATACTCCGGTTCGCTCCGAGATTCTGTCGTTTATCCGTGATAACGATCTGAAGATTTCGGGTAACCGTTTTATCGAAGATTAAGTTAACTCTCTAAGAATCAAATATGAAAATACATAATTTTGCAGAACATCCTTCGCTTGTAAGCCAGTATCTGGCAGAAATGCGCGATCCGTCGGTGCAGACCGACCGGCTTCGTTTCCGCCGCAATCTTGAGCGTCTGGGCGAGATCTTCGCCTACGAGCTGAGCAAGACTCTGCGCTACCGCAAGGATGAAATCACTACTCCTCTTGGGGTGACGGCTGTGTGTGATGTGATTGACGAGCCGATAGTATTAGCTACGATTTTCCGTGCGGGAGTGCCTTTCCACCAGGGTTTTCTCCGCTATTTCGACAATGCCGAGAATGCTTTCGTGTCGGCATACCGAAAGTATAAGGAGAAGGAAAACTTCGATATATGCATCGAATATCTGGCAACTCCGAAGCTTGACGGAAAGACTCTGATTCTCTGCGATCCTATGCTCGCAACGGGAGCTTCTATGGAGCTGAGCTACAAGGCTCTACTTACTAAGGGTAATCCTGCAAAACTGCATATTGCTTCGGTGATCGCTTCGCAGAAAGCCGTGGACTATATGCAGAAGGTAATGCCCGAGGACGCAGAGCTTTGGGTGGGGGTAATCGACCCTGAGATCAATGCCCACAGCTACATTGTGCCGGGTCTCGGCGACGCAGGAGACCTTGCCTACGGTACTAAGGAATAAGATCCTTCCTTAAATAATACTTTCCGGCCACACTGAAGCTAAATGCAGAGGTGTGGCCGGAAATTTAATTCACCTAATGTTATAGGAATTTTAAAAAATAAGTTGTAAATTTGCAGCGCAGACCGCTACGCAGAAGCCCGGTCAAGGGCAAAGCGGGAGGGTCGGCGGACATAATGGAAAGCGTATACTCAACGCTCTTTCTTGACAAACGGAAATCTGGAAAATTTCAATGGTAAAGTCAAGGAT
>CAYYQS010000109.1:0-7887 GCA_964472555.1 uncultured Bacteroides sp. | reverse complement strand
CCCGTATCGGCCAGAGCACGGAGCACAACTACTGCGGCGTGAACTGCGGCATCATGGATCAGTTTGCATCGGTGATGGGTAAAAAAGACCACCTCATGCGCCTCGACTGCCGTTCGATGGAATTCGAGTATTTCCCCTTCAAGCCGGAGGATCACAAACTGGTGCTGATCGACTCACGCGTAAAGCATGAGCTGGCTGATTCGCCCTACAACAAGCGCCGTGCTTCTTGCGAACGAGTAGCCAAGCGCCTTGGTATCGACACTCTCCGCGACGCCGATATGGCTATGCTCGACGCTATCAAGACCGATATCACTGCCGAAGACTACTTCCGTGCGAAATTCGTGATCGAAGAGAAGGACCGCGTGCTCAAGGTGTGCGAGGCTCTTGTGGCAGGCGATTACGATACTGTCGGAGAGTGCATGTACGAAACACATAAGGGGCTTTCAAAGGATTACGAGGTGAGCTGCGAGGAACTCGACTTCCTGAATGATATCGCCAAGGAATGCGGCGTGACAGGCTCTCGCATCATGGGCGGCGGTTTCGGCGGCTGCACTATCAACCTCGTAAAGAACGAACTTATCCCCTCTTTTATCGAAACGGCAAAGTCGCGCTTCAATGAAAAATACGGCCACGAGCCCAAGGTATATGAAGTAATCATCAGCGACGGCGCCCACAAAGTAAGCGAATAATGGCAAAAGAAACAGTTCTCGTGTCCGGTGGTGCCGGATACATAGGCACACACACCACTGTGGCACTCGTTGAAGCAGGCTACGACGTGGTGGTGATCGACAATTTCTCCAACTCGGAGCCTTCGGCAATCGAAGGTGTTGAAAAAATCCTCGGACGCAAAATTACTTTCGAGGAAGTAGACACCTGCGATAAAGAGGCTCTCCGCAAGGTGTTTGAGCGTCACGAATTCTCTACCGTGATACATTTCGCGGCCTACAAGGCTGTCGGAGAATCCATGACAGAGCCTCTGAAATACTATCAGAACAACTTGGTATCGTATATGAACATCCTTGAGCTGATGAAGGAGTTCAAGCGTCCCAATGTGCTCTTCTCGTCGTCGGCAACCGTATATGGCGATGCAGAAATTCTGCCTGTCACTGAGCAGACGCCCCGTCAGCCCGCGACTTCGCCTTACGGCAACACCAAGCAGATAGCCGAGGATATTCTCCGCGACTGCTGCCGCGCCTACGAAGGTTTCTATGGCATTGCACTTCGCTACTTCAACCCGGTTGGTGCTCACCCGAGCGCTCTGATAGGCGAACTCCCCCGCGGCGTGCCCAACAACCTCATTCCTTTCGTCACCCAGACTGCAGCAGGTATCCGCGAATGTCTGTCGGTATTCGGTAACGACTACAATACCCCCGACGGCACATGTCTGCGCGACTATATCGATGTTCTAGACCTTGCCAAGGCTCACGTAGCAGCCGTAGACCGCATGGTTTCGGGCAAGATGAAGGAGAAATACGAGATCTTCAATGTCGGCACAGGCAAACCCCTGTCGGTACTCGAACTTATCACACGCTTCGAGAAAGCCAACAATCTGAAGCTGAATTATAAGATCGCAGCACGTCGCGCAGGCGACGTACCTGCTGTGTGGGCTGATACAACACTTGCAAACAAGGAACTCGGCTGGAAGGCAGAGCGCGATATCGAAGATACTCTACGCGCTTCCTGGGCCTGGGAGAAACACGTGCGCGGCATCAAATAAGATAGAGATGATCAGCATAAAGAAAGCATCTTCGCCAATAGGGGAGATTACTCTCGTGAGGATAAGCAACTCCTCGGGAGCATCGGTAGTGCTCAGCACTCTCGGTGCCGGAATCGTAGAGGTTAACGTGCCGGACCGCGACGGTAAACTTGCCGACGTGGTGCTCGGCTATGCCGACCCCGCCGACTATCTCGCCGACGGACCGTGCGCCGGAAAAATTCCCGGCAGATATGCCAACCGCATTGCCCGCGGGCATCTTGACATCGACGGGAAGACGTACTCTCTTCCTATCAACAATGGCCCCAATCACCTCCACGGAGGTCCCGAGGGCTTTCAGAACAGACTATGGTCTCTTGTAAGTGCAGAAGGCGACAAAGCCGTGATGACTTACACCGCGGCCGACGGAGAAGCCAACTATCCCGGAAATCTTAAAGCCACGGCCGAGTATCGCTGGACGGAACACAATGAGCTTGAGCTCACTCTGCGCGCCACTACGGATGCTCCTACGGTTGTCAACCTCACAAACCATGCTTACTGGAATCTTGAAGGCCACAATGCAGGCAGCGTGCTCGATCACAAGCTGACTCTCATGGCTTCGGAATATCTCCCTACCGACGATACCCTGATTCCTGAAGGCGTGAAAGTGCCCGTTGAAGGATCGCCAATGGACTTTACGAGAGCTAAGAAACTCGGCCGTGATATCAGCCTTGAATTTCCCGCTCTTATCTACGGGAAGGGCTACGACAACTGCTGGTGCATCGATGACTACACTCCAACAAAGGTGCGTAAGGTAGCTGTATTGACCGATGAAAAGTCCGGCCGTGTACTTACGGTAGACAGCGATCAGCCGGGAGTGCAGATTTATACAGGCAACTGGCTCGCAGGATCTCCGGCTAATAAGTCGGGCCGCAGCTATAATGACTACGATGGCGTGGCTATCGAGTGTCAGGATTTCCCGGATGCACCCAATAAGCCCGGATTTCCGAGCACTCTGCTCCGCCCCGGAGAAGAGTATGTGCGCCATATCAATTTTAAATTCTCAACAGAAAAATAAATAGATGAAACCTACTTTATTCATTCTCGCAGCCGGAATGGGAAGCCGCTACGGAGGCCTCAAGCAGCTCGACGGCCTCGGACCTAACGGTGAAACCATCATGGACTACTCGGTATTCGACGCCATGCGTGCCGGATTCGGCAAGGTGGTATTCGTAATCCGCAAAGATTTCGAAAAAGATTTCCGCGAAAAAGTACTCAGTAAATACGAAGGAATCATTCCCACAGAAGTGGTATTCCAGTCGCTCGACGCTCTCCCCGAAGGATATACCTGTCCTGCCGACCGCACTAAACCCTGGGGCACCAACCACGCAGTGCTTATGGGTAAGGATGCTATCAAAGAGCCGTTTGCCGTGATTAATGCTGATGACTTCTATGGCCGCGACGCCTTCGAAGTTATCGCTAAGGAACTCAGCAAGGAACACACACGCAAGGGTGACTACTGCATGGTAGGCTTCCGTGTGGGAAATACTATGACAGAAAACGGCTCCGTGGCACGCGGCGTTTGCTCAACTAAAGACGGTCTTCTTTCGTCGGTTGTAGAGCGCACGGCTATCAGCTATGATCCGGAGCACAACATCGTATTTACCGACGAAAACGGCAAGGAGCAGACTCTTGAACCCAATACGCCGGTGTCGATGAATCTCTGGGGCTTCACTCCCGACTATTTCGACTACAGCGAGCGCGAGTTCAAACGCTTCCTCGACAAGGACATCAACACCCCCAAGGCCGAGTTCTTCATTCCTCTTTGCGTTGACACCCTCATCAATAGCGGCGAGGCAACAGTTAAGGTGCTCGACACTGATTCCCGTTGGTTCGGTGTAACCTACAGCGCCGACCGCCCCGGTGTAGTAGCAAAATTTGCCGAACTTCACGAGGCCGGAGAGTATCCCACACCCCTCTTCGAGAAATAAAAAATCGACAACAGACGATAAGCGGAGACTGTGCCCGATGTGGCGCAGTCTCTTCATTTTATAATTATTCACTATTTTTATACGGTGAAAATTAGGAAAACATAATTTTTTTCATTAATTTCGTGCCATAATCTCCTAACCCCTTACTATCCCTTAACGACACAACCATGGAGCAGACGTTCATAATTCTCAAGCCCTCGACTATCACCCGCGGACTTTCGGGTGACGTTTTAAGCCGATTCGAACGCAAAGGACTTATAATCTCCGGCATCAAGATGATGCAGCTCACAGAAGAACTCCTTCGCGAGCACTATGCTCACCTTGTCGACCGTCCTTTCTTCCCCTCGCTTGTGAACTCAATGATGCGGACTCCTGTGATTGTGGCAGTTCTCAAGGGTGTAGATGCCGTAGCTGTGGTGCGAGCCATGACCGGTGCAACAAACTGTCGCAAAGCCGCTCCCGGCACTATCCGCGGCGACTTCGGCATGAGTGGGCAGGAAAACATAATTCACGCGTCCGACAGCCCCGAGAACGCTGAGATCGAGATACGTCGCTTCTTCCGGCCGGAAGAGATTTTCGACTATACTCCCCTCACCTTCCCCGTTCTCTACGCTCCCGACGAAGTCTAACCTCCTCACAACAGCAATCTCTCCTCAAAAGTAAAATGAAGTCATTAATAATCAGCGCAGCAGCAGTACTTATATCATTCGGCCTTCAGGCTCAGGAATACCGTCTTCCTGACCGTCATCTCTCACAGCACGATCAGCTCCTTGCCAATCAGGGCAATGCCGGAATCTCGGTTGAGAATACCACTAAGTATCTCGAAGAGCTTTTCAATGAAGAGGAAGAGCCGGAGTTTGATATCTACACCGAAGGCTGGGACAGCAAGCTTGTCAACTGCTACACTGGCGTAGCAGTGCCCCAGAGAGCTGAAATCGATGTTTCCAAGTTCTCGATGCCTCACCCCGGCTACATCACTTCTCCCTACGGCTACCGTAAACGCTTCCGCCGCATGCACAAAGGCGTAGACATCAAGGTTAATATCGGCGATACCGTACGCGCTGCTTTCGACGGACGAATCAGAATCACCAACTTCGAGCGCCGCGGGTATGGCAATTATGTAGTGGCACGCCACACCAACGATCTGGAGACCGTCTACGGTCACCTTTCCGCATTCCTTGTAGAACCCGGAGAGTATGTCAAGGCCGGTCAGCCTATTGCGCTCGCAGGCAATACAGGCCGCTCGACAGGCCCGCACCTCCACTTTGAAACCCGCTATATGGGATATGCCATCAATACCTGCGCGATCTTCGACTTTGCCAACCAGACGACGCACACCGATTCGTTTACATTCGACAAGAATACCTATCAGAATGCCCGCAACTATTCTCCGGCGGCAAACTCCGAGTATGCAAAGCAATATCTGAAAGATCATCCGACGAAACCATACGTCCGCAGTTCGTCGTCGGCAGCCGCATCATCGACAGCCTCGGCAGCAACCTATCGCGTGCGAAAGGGCGACTCCCTAAGCAAAATTGCTTCACGCAACGGTACAACCGTCGCCAAACTTTGCCGACTGAACGGGCTTACTACCTCTTCTAAACTGCAGGTAGGCCAAAGGTTGAAGCTCCGATAGTTAGGACAGCTTACGATATTCAGCCGGGAGACTCAGCAAGCGTTGAGTCTCCCGGCTTTTTATACATGATGAACAAATGGTGTAGTGGCAGTGTTTTACCATTGAACTACTATTGATAACAATTTAAGACTACTACACTATGAACACCGAACAGACCAAAGCTCAAGCAGCCGCCAAGATTTCAGAAGCAGCGGCAGAAGTATCAGCAGCGGCAGCAGATATCGCCGCAAAAAGCCAGGCACAAGCATTGAAAGAGCAGGCGCTCGATAAAGCAGCTCAGCTCAAGGAGCAGGCAGCCGACGCCGTGCAGGCAGCAAAAGACCGTGCAGCCGACGCTCTTGCCTCAGCTCAGGAACAGATTCAACAGCAGCAGGACGACCCCGACTCAACTTATAATCAGATCAAAGGAAAAGTGTCGGGTATGACAGACAAAGTAAAAGGCGCCGCGGCAAATATCCTCGACGCCATTGGGGACAAGGCTCACGACCTTGCCGACAAACTTGACTGATAGCAGCGGCGGTAGCCCTAAGGCTGCCACCGCTCAACGAAGCCTCATCGGGTAGGAGCTTTAACCTCCGACGCGATGAGGTTTGCCATTTTAACGGCTTTGGTGATGTGATCACAGATATGATCCGACGGTATTAAACGCTCGATACCGGCATGCTCAAGAGCTGCTCTCACATTGGGCTTCACACCGGAAAGAACCACATGGATTCCTTCACTCTGCGAAGATTTGATGAGGAGCTCAAGGTTGTGCAGTCCGGTTGCATCGATAAAGGAGACCTTACGCATGCGGATGATGCGGACAATAGGCTTGATATTACCGATTGTACTGCGCATTAATTCGTCGAACTTAGTAGCCACCCCGAAAAAGAATGGACCGTCGATTTCATACACACTGACGCCCTTTGCCTCGTTGAGCACTTCGTGCTGAGTAAGATCAGTACCCTCGGCAACATCGAGCTGCTCGGAATAGACCTTGATCTCTGTATTTTCGGTAACTCGTCGCAGGAAGAGAACTATTGCCAGAAGAAGGCCGATTTCAATGGCTATCGTAAGGTCGAAAATGACTGTGAGGAGGAAGGTGACGACGAGCACCGAGATATCGCTCTTGGGGGCGTGGAAAATACCGACTACAGTACGCCAACCACTCATATTGTAGGCCACTACCATTAGTACCGATGCCAGACAGGCAAGGGGCACATAGTTGATAAGAGGCATGGCAAAGAGGAAGATAAGCAAGAGTACGATAGAGTGAACGATACCTGCCACGGGAGTCCGGCCACCGTTCGAAATGTTGGTCATCGTACGCGCAATAGCTCCGGTCACCGGTATACCTCCGAAGAATGGTACGGTAATGTTGGCGATACCCTGACCGATTAGTTCGGTATTACTGTTGGTGTGCGATCCGGTCACACCGTCGGCCACTGTTGCGGAGAGAAGTGATTCGATAGCTCCGAGCACGGCGATCGTGAAGGCAGAAGGGAGGAGCATATTGATTGTAGCCATATTGAGAGTGAATCCGTGAGGAGTGGGAATGTCGGTGGCCATTGTACCGAAGCGGTCGCCAATGGTCTCGACGCTATACCAATCGAAGCAGAGATCCATTACATAAGCTCCTGCCGTTACGAGGATAATGGCAAGCAGCGCTCCGGGGAGACGTTTCGACACCTTGGGGGCGAGAACGATAATGAGGAGCGCGACCAAGGAAGTGGCCAATGCTGAAACCGAAATATTACCCAGACTCTTGAAATATAATCCCCATTTGGGAATAAACTGACCGGGAATATCACGCAGTCCCAGACCGAAGAAGTCGTTGATTTGAGTGGAAAAAATTGTCAGTGCAATACCGGCCGTAAATCCCACTACGATAGGATATGGAATAAACTTAATGACAGTGCCGAGCCTGAAGACCCCCATGAGCACAAGTATACCACCTGCCATGAAAGTGGCGATAGCAAGGCCGTGGAGGCCGAACTGAGCTATAATATTATAGACAATAACGATAAAAGCTCCTGTAGGTCCTCCGATCTGCACAGAATTACCACCGAAAAACGATACCATGAAGCCGCCGATGATGGCTGTGATAAGACCGATTGTAGGACTTACACCGGAAGCAATACCAAAGGCTATGGCAAGAGGAAGAGCCACGATACCCACAACTATACCGGCGATGAGATCTGACTTCAAGCGCTCCGGAGTGTAGTTGCGGAGAGCTTTGAACAACTTGGGATGAAAATCAAGCGCCGACTTGGCAACGGTCTTTGCCGACGGTGTCATCCCAGAATTACTTAGAAACGACATAAAACTTTTAACCTTAGAAATATGAGCACAAAATTAATATTTTTTCACCAATCAGCAAAATCAAAAGAGAACAAACGACAACGCTTTTTATTTCTCATCTGAAAATCAATAACATATAAATCCACACACAAAAAACTTCAAAAAAAATTTTGCCAATCGAAAAAAAAGCACTAACTTTGCATCGCTTTTGAGGGAAACACTCACAAGTACTGATTCGCTAGCTCAGCTGGTAGAGCACAACACTTTTAATGTTGGGGTCCTGG
>CAYYQS010000108.1:0-8024 GCA_964472555.1 uncultured Bacteroides sp. | reverse complement strand
GCCGCCGGGTTGGATGATGTTATCAATCCCTTCCTTGTGGGCAATTTCTACACAGTCGGCGAAGGGGAAGAAGGCATCCGACGCCATGGTAGCTCCATGAAGGTCGAAGCCAAACGATTTTGCTTTCTCTATCGCGTGCTTGAGAGCATCGACGCGCGAGGTCTGGCCTACGCCTGAAGCGAGAAGCTGACCGTTGCGTGCCAGAACAATAGCATTGCTCTTAGAGTGCTTCACTATCTTGTTGGCGAAGATCATATCGGCAGCTGCAGCTTCAGAAAGAGAATCTCCGGCTACAAGCTTAAGATCGTCGTTGCACTCGGTCTTGGCATCGGGTTCCTGCATGAGTACGCCACCAAGGATTGTGCGCATCTTCATTGTGGGCGCAGCCTTAGCTTTGCGGAGAAGAATTATGCGGTTCTTCTTCTGGCGAAGAATAGTGAGAGCGTCGTCGGAATATTCGGGAGCGATGATCACCTCGAAGAAAATCTTGCCGATTTCATCTGCCGCCTGAGCGTTGATCTTGTCGTTGCATATAATCACGCCGCCGAAAGCAGAAACCGGATCACCGGCAAGAGCTTCTTTCCATGCCTCTTCGACCGTACCACGCGAAGCAAGACCGCAGGCATTGTTATGCTTGAGAATAGCCACTGTGGTGGTGTCGAACTCGTCGATAAGACCGCAGGCAGCATCGATGTCGAGGAGATTATTGTAGCTTATTTCCTTACCATGGAGCTGCTCGAAAAGAGCATCGAAATCGCCATAGTAGCGCGCGGGCTGGTGAGGATTCTCGCCGTAGCGAAGAGCCTTCGAGCCGTCGACGGCTACGCGCAGATGCTCAGAAGCGCCGTTTCCTTGAAGTGAGAACCAGTTGAAGATTGCGCTGTCGTAGCCTGAGGAAACGGCAAATGCCTCGCAAGCGAGATGACGGCGTTCTTCGAGAGTCGAGGCTGCCCCATGCTCATCGAGAATACCGGCGAGGTAAGGGAGCTGGGCGTCCGAAGCAACGATGAGTGTGTCGGCAAAGTTTTTGGCAGCGGCGCGGATGAGCGAGATGCCGCCTATATCTATTTTTTCGATGATTTCCTGCTCGGATGCTCCCGAAGCAACTGTTGCCTCGAAGGGATAGAGATCGACTATCACAAGGTCGATAGCAGGAATTTCATATTGTGCAAGTTCGGCGAGGTCGCCTTCGTTTCCACGGCGGGCAAGTATGCCGCCGAAAACTTTAGGATGAAGGGTCTTTACACGGCCTCCAAGAATCGAAGGATATCCGGTGAGGTCTTCCACTGCTTTGCAGGGAATGCCTAAACTTTCTATGAATGAACGAGATCCGCCAGTAGAGAGCAACTCTACACCGAGCGAATGGAGTTTCTGTACTATAGGGGTTATGCGGTCTTTATTGTAGACCGACACGAGGGCTGAACGAATTGGGGTGAGTGTCGACATTGGCCTTGACTGATTGTTGTAGCTATTGAGTTGCAAAATTACAAAAAAATGCCGTAACAGCATTCGCTAAAACGTATTTTTTAAAAATTTTTTCAGTGCATTTTTCCTCTTTTGCAATGAATCACTCACAACACAACCGGCACCCCCTACTTTTTGAGGGAGCGCCGGTTGGGTTCCGTTGTTTTTTCTATTTATCTTATGAGTCTTACCTCCGCCCTGCGGTCGTGGGCATCGTCGGTATATTTATGAGTCGGACCCATGCCTTTAGTCACGATTTTTGAGGCAGGCACGCCGTGAGCGGCGAGATAGTCGCCGATTGCTTTTGCCCGGCGTTCGCTCAGGCGCTGGTTATAAGCAAGTTTACCATGTTCATCGGTATAAGCGCGAACATCGATGCGCACGCCTTCTTTTCCGGCTCTCGAAGCCAAGGCGTTGAGTTCTGCACTTTCAGGTACTTTGCTCGAATCGTAGCTGAAAAGATATACGGCGTCGGGGATCGTTTGTGAAGCTGCGGATTCAGATGTTGTATTAGGAGCGGCACTGCCGGACAGCTGCGTGCCCTGTGGAATTGTTGTCCAGTCGGCTCCAAGCTCTGCGAACGGAGCGGGGATGTTCTGGCTCTGAGGAATGATGCTGTGAGCATACAGAGTGCCGGTGGAGGGAGCTTCGATCGTCTTTGCCTGATACTTGGGCGCATTATAGGGGTTACCCTCGCCATACCATACATAGCAGCCAACGCCAAAAGCGAGTCCGAGCAGAACAGCGGCGCCGTAGCGGATAAATGCCGGAGTTTCGTCTACATCGGCCGTAACCGGTGGAACTTCCTTAGTCTGAGACGATGCAGTCTGCGCATCCCTTTGAAGGTCGCTCTGAGAGCTAACCTGAGTACCCGTGCGGGGGTCGATGTCTTTAGTTGCCATAGTGCTTGAATTTTGGTGAGTATGAGTAGTAGTTGTTGAAAGGTGTTTAGCTATACAACATCCAGCATCGCATTTTAGTTTGAGACACTGAACACTTTGCAAATGGCAGCGTTTTTAATTTAGAAAACATTCAAAAAACGATAAACTACACTAAGATATGAAAAAGACCGGAATATTCTATGGCTCATCGACAGGCGTTACTGCCGAGGTAGCAAGAAAGTTAGGTAAGAAACTCGGCATTGCCGATGCCGACATCCACGATGTGCAGCAGACAAGCCCCGACAAGGTCGGCGACTACGACCGGCTGATATTCGGCTCGTCGACCTGGGGTAATGGAGAACTTCAGGATGACTGGTACGATTTCGTGGCAGGAGTGAGCGCACTCGATCTTGAGGGTAAGACCATAGCTCTCTTCGGCTGCGGCGATGAAAACATGAGCGAAACTTTCTGCGACGCCGTGGGCGAGCTATACGACCGGCTTAAAGAAACAGGCGCAACTTTCATCGGTCAATATAATGCCGACGGCTACAGCTTCGAGCATTCCAAAGCATCCGACGGCACACTTATGAAGGGTCTTGTGCTCGACGAAGTAAACCACACCGACCTTACCGACAAGCGAATCGCCGACTGGTGTGCAATCATCGGCCAGGCATAACACTATATTAAGAATTCTTAAAATATTATTGCCCCGAGTGGTCTTTTAGGCCTCTTGGGGCATTTTTCGTATCTTTGCAGGATAATTCGCCGATATGATAACCCGCAGAATCAACGAATCACAGATAGCGAAAGCGCGCAAGCTCATTGAGCATGCCGAGAAGATAGTCACAGTGTGCCACACGGGCCCTGACGGCGACGCCGTCGGCTCATCGCTGGCCGCAGTGCACGTATTCTCTTCTCTCGGAAAAGAGATCCGCGCCATTCTGCCCGACCCGGCACTCGAGAATCTCCGTGCCCTACCCGGTGCCAAGGAAATGGTAGACGCCTCCAAGTATCCCGATTTCGCGCATCAGCTTATCGACGAGGCCGACCTTATACTCTGTCTCGATTTCAACCAGTTTTCGCGCACAGGCAAGCTCGCCGAAAAGCTCGCCGCTTCCAAAGCTCCGAAAATCCTTATAGATCATCATCTCAATCCCGATATTAATGCAGAGGTAGTGATATCACACCCTGACATGGCTGCCACATGCTATCTTCTGTTCCGTTTCCTGTGCCGCCTTGAGCTCTTCGGATTCATCAATAAACAGGCTGCAGACTGTATCCTCGCGGGAATGATGACAGATACAGGGAATTTCGCCTACAATTGCGCTGATCCGGAACTTTTCACCGTCACGGCCGAGCTGGTGCGCAAAGGTGCCGATAAGGAAAAACTTTATAATCTTCTTTTCAACACTGTATCGGCCAACTGCCTGCGCCTAAACTCCTACGCGCTGCTTAAGAAAATGGAAGTCTTCCCGGAAACGGGAGCGGCTCTTATCACACTCTCTCGTGATGAACTCAACCGCTTCCACTATGTCAAGGGCGATACCGAGGGGCTTGTCAACCGTCCGCTCGCTATTCCCGGCATAGTCTACAGTTGCTTCATGCGCCAGGAATCGGATTGCATCAGGGTGTCGATGCGGAGCAAGGGAGATTTCCCGGTGAATAAAATCTGTGAAAAGCACTTCAACGGAGGCGGACATCTCAACGCCGCAGGAGGCGAGTTCAAAGGCGATCTCGACTCTGCTGCCGAAGCTTTCCGCTCCATGCTGAACGAAAACAAAGAATTATATTTCCCCAAACAATAAATTATGAAGAAGTTTCTCCTTCAGGCCACTGCCTCTCTGGCTCTGATCTTCGCTTTCGGCTCGTGCGATGATTCCAAATCGTACGCAGAGTATCTGAACGATCAGGACATGGCCGTGAACAACTATCTTGCCGACAATACCGTGATCCTTGATGTTCCGGAAGACACGGTCTTTATCACCGGACCCGATGCACCTTTCTACCGAATGGACGAGGATGGTTCGATCTATATGCGTGTGCTCAAACCCGGTACTAAGGGAAATATGGCACAGACCAACGACCAGATCTATTTCCGGTACACCCGCTGGAATCTTTTAGGATACACCAACGGCAATCTCCCTGCCGGAGAAGGAAATAATATCACTCTCAGCCCCTGTTGGTTCAGGTACAATAATTACCAGATAGAATCGTCGTACACATGGGGCTACGGCGTGCAGTTCCCCCTCAGCCTGCTGCCGATCGACTGCGAAGTCCTCGTAGTGATCAAATCTACCGTCGGGCCTACCGACGAGCAGGCCGACGTGCAGCCCTATCTCTGGAAGCTGACCTACGAGTTGAAACAATAACATCAATATAATCCGAAGTTTAAGAAATGGCTCTTATCAAATCCATCTCCGGTATCCGCGGCACAATCGGCGGTCCTGTGGGCGAAGGTCTCACACCGCTCGACGTTGTAAAATTCACTGCCGCCTTCGCTAAATTTATCGCGTCGACCACAACGCGCACCACCCGTACTATTGTTGTCGGTCGTGATGCCCGCCTTTCAGGACCTATGGTACGCAATCTCGTCACCGGTACTCTCACCGGCATGGGATTCGACGTGGTAGATATTGATCTTGCCTCTACCCCCACAACCGAACTTGCCGTGACCGGCGAAAATGCCTGCGGCGGCATCATAATCACCGCCTCGCACAATCCTCTGCAGTGGAACGCCCTTAAGTTGCTCAACGAGCGCGGTGAATTCCTCGATGCGGCAGAAGGTGCGGAAGTGCTCCGCATAGCAGCAGCCGACGACTACGAGTTTGCTCCCGTGACAGAACTCGGCACTATATTCACCAACAACACCTACGTGCGCCGTCACATAGAACAGGTGCTTGCTCTTCCGCTGGTAGATGCCGAAGCGATTTCAAAAGCGAACTTTACTGTTGCTGTCGACGCCGTGAACTCGGTAGGCGGCACTACCGTTCCCGAGCTCCTCAAGGCTTTAGGCGTGAAGAATATCGTGACGATCAACTGTGATCCGACCGGCCATTTCGCACACACTCCCGAGCCCATTCCGGAAAATCTTACCGATATCGCCGATCTGACCCGCAGCAGCGGTGCCGACGTGGGCTTCGTTGTGGATCCCGACGTTGACCGGCTGGCAATTATCTCCGACGGTGGCGACTTCTTCGGAGAAGAATACACCCTCGTGGCCGTTGCTGATTATGTACTCGCACACACTCCCGGCAACACAGTGAGCAATCTCAGCTCTTCACGCGCTCTTCGCGACGTGACTGTTAAACGCGGAGGAAAATATCAGGCCGCTGCCGTCGGTGAAGTCAACGTCACCACTAAGATGAAAGAGACCGATGCCGTTATCGGCGGTGAAGGTAATGGCGGAGTTATCTACCCTGCCCTCCACTATGGCCGCGACGCAATGGTAGGTATAGCATTATTCCTCACGTTGCTTGCTAAATCTGGCAAGAAGGTGAGCGAACTCCGCAAAGAATATCCCGCCTACGAAATATTCAAATCGAAAATCGAACTCACTCCCGATATCGACGTAGATGCTATTCTTGAAGCAGTAAAGCAGAAATTTGCTTCCGAGACTATCACGGATATCGACGGAGTAAAAATCGACTTCGCTGAATCGTGGGTACATCTGCGTAAATCCAACACTGAACCAATCATCCGCATCTATGCAGAAGCTCACACAATGGCTGAAGCCGAGAAACTTGCAGCCTCTATCAAGAGCGTGATTGATGAAATGGTGAAATAATCGGCCGCTTATTTGGAGCGATACGAAAAAAGCACTAAATTTGCACCACAAATAAACAGACAATATTCCGTAAATTCTTAAACTCACACAACAATGGCTTACGTAATTACCGACAGCTGTGTCGCTTGCGGCACCTGCCTCCCCGAGTGCCCCGTTGGCGCTATCTCTGAAGGCGATATCTATCACATCGATCCCGACACCTGCATCGACTGCGGCACTTGCGCTTCTGTATGCCCCAGCGAAGCTATCATCCCCGGCGAATAATTCAAAGGAGATATAAAGGAATAATAAACCGACGGCTCCACAGCTGTCGGTTTATTGTATCGTGTAATGGAAGGTCTATTCTATAAAAGCCCTTTCGGGATTCTGTGCCTCACAGCCAACGAAGGCAGACTGACTTCCTGCCGTTGGACAGACGATAGTGGACCCACGACACCATCATCACGCATTCTTGCAGAGTCATACCGGTGGCTTGACTGTTACTTCTCCCGGAAGCCGCTTCCGCCACTACCCCTACTCGACCATGGGAATGCAAGCCCTTTCACCATTCAAGTACGGGAAGCGCTCATGGCAGTTCCTCCAGGAAGTACTCTATCCTACTCGGCGATAGCTGAAAAGATAGGTCGGCCGAAAGCATGTCGGGCAGTAGGCAGTGCTTGTGCCCGCAACCCATTCCACATACTGATTCCTTGCCATAGAATACTACCGTCCGACGGGAGTGTTGGAAACTACGCAGGCGGACCACAGATTAAATCTCTTCTGCTTGAATTTGAACGCCGCGAAAATTTTTTTTCGAAGTGATCGAACAATTTTCAACAAACTTTGTTTATAAAAGAAGTACAACTAATATCAACTATCAGTAAAATGAAAAAGAACCTGATTATGGCCATGTTCGGTGCAGCTATGATGCTCGTGCCCATGGTATCCTGCCAGAAAAGTGCAGAAAAAACAGCAGAGACAGAAACCACTGAAACCGAAGAAATTGCTCCTGCAACAATTGAAGCTAATGATTCAATAGCTGATCTCTTCAAAGCTAACGTAGACAAATATCCTACTGAAGCAAATCTCCTTGCTAACGAAGATCTCAAGACCCGCCTTACCGAACTTCTCGGCCAGGAACGCTACGATTTCCTCGCAGCTAACTTCAACGTAGAATCTCCCATCGAAGAAAAGGATGATCTCTACACTGCTTACGCTTGCCAGCAGAACAATTGCTCTGAAACAAACTTCACCATCATCTATGATGCCAAGAGCAACGTCCTCAGCGTTATTTATCGCGTAGACGGCAACGACGAAACTTTCACTGAGAAATAAAATTAAATTAATTTCATAATATTGCGTTCCGATAGAAACGGGCAATAACGCACAGCTATAGCTCGACTTCTGATTACCCAGAAGTCGAGTCTTTTTTTTTACTTCGTAAATAAGCCATCCTAACGCACGCCGAAGCATATTTGCAAAATGAAGTCCACCCCCCCATGGCTGTGGAATTGGCAATAATGCAAAGGCCTCAACGAGGCGGCCGAACTTTATGCTACGAGGTTTCTCTCCGGGTGGTTCACATTTCCCCAACTCCGGGATTTCCGCACATCATCGGCTCATTTCTCTCCTTACCTTTGCACTCAAAAAAAGAAGAAATGAAACCCCGCCAACGCCGAAGACTCCCCAACATCACCCTTGAGTTCGCAAGATGGTTCGGCCGTCCCCTCCGCTGGTGGGAACGCAACATCATCTTCACCCTCGAGCGACAGCGCCGCCGCGGCGCCGCTATCACCGCCCACATCGTAGATTACCCCGGTACCGACTCAACCGACGTCCTCGTCGGATACATCAACTGGTTCATGACCCTCCTCCCCGGTACCGACCTCGTTATCCTCGACAAAAGCATAAAGGAC
>CAYYQS010000107.1:0-8135 GCA_964472555.1 uncultured Bacteroides sp. | reverse complement strand
ATGAGTGGTGGAAGAAACTTGAGTTTCTTGCGGAGGATCCACGGGTGGTAGCTATTGGAGAGGCGGGGCTGGATAAGAAGCGCGGTGGTGTGCAGGAGTATCAGGAAGAGGTGTTCATGCGTCAGGCTGCTTTGGCAGAGCATGTGGGGAAACCGCTGGTGATACACTGTGTAGGAAGATACGGACGCATCATGGAACTACATGCTTCTTTTAAGCCGAAATCGCTTTGGATAATACATGGTTTCACAGGCAAAGCCGAGCTTGCCAGGCAACTTGTGGCCGCGGGTTTCGGAATCTCTCTCGGATTGAGATCGGATCCTGCACTTGCGGATGTGATTCCTGCGGAAAGGCTTTTCAGGGAGACTGACTGAAATTAGCGAAGGTTGATCTGCTGCCGGACGGATTCTTCGTGGATTGCCTCGAGGACAGTCTTGATGAACTCGGGGGCTATGCCGAGCCTGTCGGCCGATTCGGAGCGTGACTCAATGAGTGAACGATAACGACCGGGCTGAACAACCGGCATACGCAGGGAATGCTTAAGGCGTCCGATTTCACGGGCTACTTTCATTCTTCGTGCTAGAAGCTCGAGGAGATCGTCGTCGATAGAATCTATTTCGCGTCGCAGTGCTTCGAGATTTTCAGTAGAGGTGTTGGCGATGTCGGGCTTTTCGAGTCCTGAGAGGATTTGTGAAATTTGTGCGGGAGTAATCTGCTGAGCGGCATCGCTGAGGGCTTGGTCAGGGTTGCAGTGCGATTCTATGATTAGTCCGTCGAACCGCATGTCGAGGGCTTGCTGGGTGAGTGGTGCTATCAGATCACGAGAGCCACCGATATGGCTGGGATCGCAAATAAGCGGTAAGGCTGGGATCCGCCGGTGAAGTTCTATGGGAATTCGCCATAGGGGCGGATTGCGATAAATAGATTTGCCGTAGGAACTGAACCCGCGATGGATTGCACCGAGCCTCCTGACGCCTGCGCGTGCTAATCTCTGGAGCGCTCCGATCCATAACTCGATGTCGGGGTTTACGGGATTTTTGACGAGGACAGTAAGGCTTTCGCGAATAGATTCGGGAAGCAGAGCGATAGCATCGGCTATTTCCTGAACGGCAAAAGGATTTGCTGATGTACGGGCTCCAATCCACACGCCGTCCACTCCGGCTTCTACGGCTTCGGCAAGATGCCTTGCGTTTGCGACTTCGGTGGCAGTTGCCATTCCGGTTTCGGCCTTGACTTCCGCAAGCCAAGCGAGAGCCGGAGCTCCCATGCCTTCGAATCCGCCGGGTTTTGTCCGCGGCTTCCACACACCGGCACGGAAAATGCTGATTCCGGCTCTTTTCAGACCTCTTGCAGTATCAAGAGTCTGCCCGGCACTTTCGGCAGCACAAGGACCGGCCAAAATAAGCGGAGAAGACTTGTCTGCAGCGGGGAACAAGGGGAGAAACGAATCGGGAATCATGAGCGGATTTGCTTGGATAGATAGTGCAAAGTTAGTCAAAATTTACGAAATGCTTTGCAGAATAGCTACGGGATGCATTAAATTGTTTTTAAGCAAAGTAATTGAAAATGGCGTTAATGTTTTTTAACCACTGTTTTTCAATTTAAATTGCTAAATTTGCAACGTTGAAAAAAAGGTTTGTATCTCCCATGTCATTGATAGATTGTCAACACGCCATTTAACAGGGAGAATATTTTCTTTTCTACATTGCAGTTACTTTCATTTTAATACTAATAGTTTAAAAACACATATTACATACTCCCATTCGATCTCCTCATCCGAACAGAAATACGCAACAACACCAAAACTCACCGCAGGCCGCGAGGCCGGTATGCGCAGGCCGGTATCTGAAATGAACGGCTCCCGACGCTACTAACAATTAAAAATCAAAGTCCTGTCTTACCGACACAAGAAATAATACACAGCCATGGATTCCAATTCGAACGACAAGAAGCCAAAACGCCCGCGCATCGGGCAGCCTTTCCGCACACCCGAAGAGGGCACCGACGGAACACGTCCCCGTCCCTATCAGCAGCATTCTGCCAACGATAATCAGGAGGGAGGAGACAATCACTATCAACCCCGTCCCTATCAGCAGCGCCCTTATCAGCAGCGCCCGAACAACTATGGTCCCCGTCCGGGTGGCTATAATAATAACGGCTACCAGCGTCCTTATCAGCCCCGCAACTATAACGCTCCCATACCTGCAGCCGACGGTGAGAAACCGGAAGGCACTCAGCAGGAGGGTCAGGCAGGCGGATATCAGCGTCCGTACCAGCCCCGCCAGCAGCGCCCTTACAACAATAACGGCGGAGGCTACAATAATAACCGCCAGCAGCGCCCGTACAACAATAACGGCGGAGGCTACAACAATAACCGTCAGCAGCGCCCGTACAACAATAACGGTGGAGGCTACAACAATAACCGCCCGCAGAACGGATTCAACCGTAACCGCCAGCAGAACGAAGGATTTGCTCCTCGCGGGAAGAGTTTCGTGCCGCGTCCGAAGCGTATCGAGTACGAAATGCCCGAAATCAATCCTGATGAGCAGATACGTCTGAACAAGTACATGAGCAACGCCGGACTCTGCTCGCGTCGTGAGGCTGATGAATTTATCCAGCAGGGTCTTGTGAAGGTTAACGGTCAGGTAGTGACTGAGCTCGGTACCAAGATCACGCATAACGATGTGGTAGAGTACGATGAAAAGGTGGTGACACTGCAGAGCAAGTGCTACATCCTGCTCAATAAACCGAAGGACTGTGTGACTACGAGCGACGATCCTAATGGCAGAACGACGGTAATGGATCTCGTGAAGGGAGCCTGCACTGAGCGCATCTATCCTGTAGGGCGTCTTGACCGCAACACTACCGGAGTGCTTCTGCTTACCAACGACGGAGATCTTGCCTCGAAGCTCACTCACCCGAAGTTCGTGAAGAAAAAGATCTACCATGTGTGGTGTGACCGCGATATCTCTGAGGAGGATATGCAGCGGATTGCCGACGGTATTGAACTTGAAGACGGACCTATCCATGCCGACGCTATCAGCTATGCTACTGAGACCGACCGCAATCAGGCAGGAATCGAAATTCACTCGGGCCGTAACCGTATAGTGCGCCGCATCTTCGAGTCGCTGGGTTATCATGTGGTTAAGCTCGACCGCGTTTATTTCGCCGGTCTTACCAAGAAGAATCTTCCTCGCGGCCGTTGGCGCTACCTGACTCAGGAGGAGGTGAACTACCTCAAGATGGGTTCTTTCGAATAATAAACGAACTATAACTGATCCACGGCACCGGGCACGTTCCCGGGGCCGTGGGTGTTTTTTTTAGCTCTTGTCCAACACACTATGAAATCGGCACTGTGGACTATCGGCCTGCTGATAGTCTCGAATATTTTTATGACCTTTGCGTGGTACGGGCATCTTAAACTTCAGCAGATGAAGTTTATAGGGTCGAACACACCGCTGTATATCGTTATACTTCTGTCGTGGGGTATAGCGCTTGCGGAATATAGTTGTCAGGTCCCTGCCAACCGGATAGGGTTCAGCGGCAACGGAGGTCCGTTCAGTCTGATGCAGCTCAAAGTGATTCAGGAAGCGATCACACTTCTAATTTTTACCATATTCACAGTAGTGTTTTTCCGCGGGGAGACCCTGCAATGGAATCACTTTGCGGCATTCGGCTGCCTGATAGCGGCTGTGTATCTGGTGTTTATGAAGTAGTAAAAATTTTAACACAATATTTTGTGCTAAAAACTTTGCGTGTCTGTAGCTTTTTTGTAACTTTGCAGCGATTTAAAAACAAGACTATGAGACTACGGAATCTACCTGTTGTTGCGTTTGCGCTACTGATGCTCTCTTCTACAGGATGTAAACCTACAGCTTCCGTCGACAGCACCCAAGAAACCACACCAGTCCAGGCGTTGGGCTCGTTTTCTGCCGATTCGGCCTATAAGTATATTGAAGATCAGGTGTCGTTCGGTCCCCGAGTACCGGGAACTGAGCCGCACGAGCTGTGTGCCGACTATATCGTTGAGCAGCTTGAGAAAACTAACCCTGATACGATTATTGTGCAGACCGGGGTGGTAACGGCTTTCACCGGAGATATTCTTCCGATAAAGAATATAATGGCGTCGTATAACTCCGATCAGACTAAGCGCATACTTCTGTGCGCGCATTGGGATACGCGTCCTTGGGCTAACCGCGATGCATCGATAGAGCGTCGTCAGCATCCGGCAGACGGAGCCAATGACGGCGGTAGCGGAACCGGTGTCCTTCTTGAGTTTGCCCGCAATTTTGCGATGAAGTCGCCGTCGATAGGAGTAGATCTGCTCTTCATAGATGCAGAGGATTACGGGGACGCAAACGGCTTTACGGAGAATACGTCGACGTGGTGCCTCGGGTCGCAGTACTGGTCAGAGAATATGGTGCCTTATACATCAGACAATATGCCTGTTTACGGTATACTTCTCGATATGGTGGGAGGCCGAGATGCAAGATTCAACTACGAGTCGTTCGCTCTTGAGAATGCACCGATGATCACGCGCAAGATATGGAGCAATGCCGAGCGTCTGGGCTACGGTGATATGTTCCCCCGCACGGTTGGTGGCGCTGTGACTGATGATCACATGATACTTACCAGAGCCGGTATTCCGACGACTAATATCATAGAGCTCAATAATCACGAGACACAGTCGTTTCCGCCGTCGTGGCATACTTCGAACGACAATATGTCGAATATCGACAAGCGGACACTTCAGGCCGTGGGCGATATTGTGCTTGATGTAGTATATACGGAAAAACCTTTCTGATTAAGCAATGACAATTGAAGAAAGTCAGCGGGAGATAACGGAGCAGTTCGAGGATATCGAGGACTGGATGGACCGCTACGCCTATATCATAGACCTTGGCAATACGCTTGAACCTCTTCCGGAATCGCTTAAGACTCCTGACAGGCTTATCGAGGGGTGTCAGAGCCGAGTGTGGCTTGATGCCGGAGTTGACAGCGAAGGAAAGGTTCACTTCAGCGCCGACAGCGATGCGATAATCGTGAAAGGTATAATCTCGATGCTCGTGCAGGTTCTTTCGGGTCATACACCGCAGGAGATTCTTGATGCAGATCTTCATTTTATCAAGGATATCGGTCTTGCAGAGCATCTTTCGCCGACCCGGAGCAACGGTCTTCTGGCGATGCTACGGCAGATGAGGGCTTACGCGGCTGCCTATAACCGCTAATCATTTACGTTTTTTTACCGCTCTACTGATTCAGGATGAAAGAAGTAGACATGCTCCGCGGACCTCTGGCCCGCCCTATGCTTATGTTCGCACTTCCGCTCATAGCAAGCGGAGTGCTACAACAGTCGTTCAACTCTGTTGATGTGGCTGTTGTGGGGCGTTATGCGGGGTCGGATGCTCTTGCTGCAGTTGGTAGCAACGGGCCGGTGATCGGGTTGCTCATCAATATGTTTGTGGGTATCGGCGTGGGCGTGAATGTTGTGATCGCCAACCTGATAGGCAGCGGAGACCGGGGCGGAGTTCGATCGGCTGTGTCGTCGGCAGCGTGGCTTGCGATAGTGAGCGGAATCCTGATGCTTTCGATTACCCTCGGGGTTGCAGAGCCGATTCTTTCGGCGTTGGGGACTCCGGAGAGTGTTCTTCCGCATGCGGTGGATTATCTCCGGATCTATGCGGTAGGGATGCCATTTATGATCATATTCAACTTTGTTTCGGCCATTCTCCGAAGCGTAGGGGATACGAAGCGTCCGTTCTACAGTCTTGTGGCGTCGGGGGTGGTGAATCTTCTGCTGAATCTTCTTTTTGTGATCCGCTTCGGCATGGGTGTGAGCGGAGTGGCGTGGGCTACGGTGATTTCGTCGGTGGTGAATGCTGCTATCGTGACTGTGATTCTGATCCGGGAGAAGGGAGATATAGGACTGAGAGTGCGTGAGATGCGACCGTCGTGGAGCCGTATCCGCAAGATCTGTGCTGTTGGTATTCCTGCGGGGCTGCAGAGCACTGTATTTTCGATATCGAATATCTTTATCCTTTCGGCGATCAACAGTTTCGGAGCTAAGGCTTCGGCGGGATCAGCAGCAGCGCTGAACTATGAGATGTACTGCTACTTTGTGATCGCTTCGTTCGCTTCGACGGCAGTGGCATTTACGAGTCAGAATTTCGGAGCGGGTAATATAGAGCGTTGTCACCGTGTGCTAAAGATCAGCCTTGTGTACAGTGTGGTTGCTTCTGCAATACTCAATATACTGATAGCGTGGCAGTACAAGATTTTTTTATGGCCTTTTACCGATGATCCCCAGGTGGCAGCCTTCGGCGCGGTGCGCCTTACGACTGTGCTTCTATTTCAGTTCGTGGCGTGCTACTATGAGATGACGGGCTCGGCAATAAGGGGTATGGGCTACTCGATGACGCCTGCGCTGATCACGATTTTCGGCACTTGTGTGCTGAGGCTTCTTTGGGTGTGGACCTTGCCAGCTGATGCTACTTTTTCGCGTCTGTTGGCGGTGTATCCGGTGTCGTGGTTGCTCACGGATGCGATAATGTATGTGGCTTACAGGCGTATTACGAAAAAGCTTGTCTAAAAATTTTGCGGGTCGGAAAATAATGTTTAACTTTGCAGCGCTCAAAAGCGGGGTCTCCTGCAAGGGCACAAGGAGTCTTATGGTGTAATGGTAGCACTACAGGTTTTGGTTCTGTCTGTCCAGGTTCGAATCCTGGTAAGACTACTCACTCACTTCCGGAGTCGGCATGTGCCGGATTCCGGTTTTGTTTTTTTATAACGAATTGCTATGGGTGCATTAAATCTATCCGAACGAATCAGTTATATAGGAGTAAATGACCGCACGACCGTACGGTTTGAAGGAATGTGGCCACTCCCGAAGGGTGTGAGCTATAATTCATATCTTGTGCAGGGCGCTGAAAAGTGTGCAATCATAGACGGAGTGGATGTGCAGCGTGCTTCCGAGCAGATTGATGATATACGCTGTATTACAGAGGGAAAGGCTCCTGACTATCTGGTGATCAATCACATGGAGCCCGACCATTCGGGTGCTATCCGTGCTCTGCGAGCAGTTTTCCCGGATTTGATAATCGTGGGGAATGCGCAGACGATATCGATGGTGAAGGGCTTCTACGGTGAAGAGGGAGCCACTCTGACTGTGAAAGACGGTGATACTCTTGATCTTGGCGGGGCAACGCTTCGGTTTGCTCTTACTCCCATGGTGCACTGGCCCGAGACGATGATGACCTATCTTGAGGAGGAGAAGACGCTCTTCAGCGGTGATGCTTTCGGGTGCTTCGGAGCTCTCAACGGGGGTGTGCTGGATGTAGATGTCGACATCGCCCCTTACATGGAGGAAATGGTGCGGTACTACAGCAATATCGTGGGAAAATACGGGCAGTTTGTACAGCGGGCATTAGGAAAACTCGCGGGGGTTGAGCTCAGGAGAATCTGTCCGACACATGGCCCGGTATGGACGGAGCGGCTCGGAGAGGTTGTGGAACTGTATGATAAGCTCAGCCGCTATGAGCCTTTAGATAATGGCGTGACGGTGGTCTTCGGGTCGATGTACGGCAACACGATACGAGTGGCCGAGGCTGTGATCGACGGGCTTGCTTCGAACGGTGTGAGGAATATCGAGGTGTTCAATGCGGGAAAGGCGGAGCTGAGCGATATGATAGCTGCTGCTTTCCGGCACCGCGGCCTCGTGATAGCGTCGCCGACGTATTCCGACGGGATATTCCCGCCGGTGGAAGCATTTGTGAATGCGTTGGCTGTGCGCGGACTGCGTAACCGTGCGCTTGTAGTGGCGGGGTCGTTTACATGGGCTCCGCAGGCAGCGAAGAAGATTCTCGAGCGCCTTGAAGGGTGTCAGATGACTCTGGCCGCCACACCCTTCACGGTGAAACAGCGCCCGGGAATTGATGCGATAGAGGTGTCGCTGCAGGCCGGAAAGGCTCTTGCAGAGCTCCTCGCGCAGTGATGCTGCCGGTGAAATATCAAAATGTCAAAGTTCTCTTCGCTGCGGAGCGTGAGAGTCAGGCTCTCATCGTGTGCGGGGCAGCTGCCGCGAAACTGTAGAAGATGAGTTGCTCCGGTGGGAGACTCGGCTTCTTTGGCGGCGGTGAAGA
>CAYYQS010000106.1:0-8195 GCA_964472555.1 uncultured Bacteroides sp. | reverse complement strand
TCATGTACCAGTTGATGTAACCGACGAGGACGTCGGTAGAGTCGGTACCGGGGTAGTCGACGATGTGGGCGGTGATAGCGGCGCCACGGCGGCGCTGTCGCTCGAGGGTGAAGATGATGTTTCGTTCCCACCAGCGGAGGGGACGGCCGAACCATCTTGCGAACTCGAGGGTGATGTTGGGTAGTCTTCGGCGTTGGCGGGGTTTCATTTTCTCTTACCTTTTTTGAGTGCAAAGGTAAGGGGTGAAATGTGCCGATGATGTGCGGAAATCCCGGGGGTGGGGGAATGTGAATCAACCGGAGACAAACCCCGTTGAGTTGAACTATGATGCGTCTTTGTTGGTGAAATAATGTTAATTATTGCAAAATAATGCTGTGTGTATGTTTTGTCGATTGTTGTAAAATCATAAGACTATTTATATATGAGAAAGAAAACGATTTTGTGCGGGCTTATTGCTCTGGCGTTGGCGCTGACCGGGAGTGCGGATGCTTCGGGCCGCGATTATCTAATGCGTTCGTTGCCGGATGACTGGCATCCTGAAATGGCGCCTTCCGAATCGACCTTCGGAGGTGAATGGTGGAAATCCCTCGGAGATCCGATGCTTGACTCCCTTATGTCGATAGCTGAGAGAACAAACTTTGATATCAATGCGGCGGCACGACGGATCGAGGTTGCCCGCCAGGCAGTGCGTCAGGCAGCTGCCGGTTGGTATCCTCAGCTTGGTGTCAATGCCGGGTGGCAGCGAGAGCGGGTTTCGGGCCGAACAGGCGGCCGAAGCGGAGACGCTGCTATACAGTCGTATTTCTCGGCATCGGCAACGATGAACTGGGAGGTGGATGTGTTTGGAAAGAATGCATCGCAGGTGCGCCATGCGAGGGCTTCTCAGGCTGTATCGGCAGCGGAGTACAGCGCAACTCTTCTTTCTCTGGAGGCAGAGATAGCCAACACTTATATTTCGCTTCTTGTGAACAGGGAGCAGCTTGATGTGGCGCGTCATCACACTGAGATGCAGGAGCATGTGCTCGATATTACGGAAACCCGATACCGGACTGGTCTGGTGTCGAAGCTCGATGTGGCTCAGGCGCGCACTCTGTACTATTCTACTGTAGCATCGATTCCTCTGCTGGAATCTTCGATCGAGGCCGGGTATAATGCTTTGGGAGTTCTTTTAGGTACGGGTCGCGAGGGTCTACCCAAGGATCTTTATGCACCCCGCGAACTACCGTCGCACTACGCGCTGATACCTATGGGAGCTCCGCTGAATATTCTGAGAAAACGCCCGGATATCATTCAGGCAGAGAAGAATATCGACGTAGCTTCGGCTGCTTTGGGAATAGCACGGAAGGATTATCTTCCGTCGCTTAACCTCAGTGCGTCGGTTGGAACGGCGGCACATAACATCGGCGATCTATTCACTAAGCCTTCGTTTACTTATTCGATAGCTCCTACGCTGTCGTGGACTATCTTCGACGGCCTGAGCCGGGAGAGCAACAATGCCGCGGCGAAAGAGAATCTGGAGATTGCCGTAGATGACTATAATACGACTGTGCTGACGGCCATGGAGGAGGTCCACAACTCGATGAGCAAGTACACTGCCACGCTGAAATATATAGACAGCATGAACAAAGTGGTGGAGAACAGCGCCGAGAGCGTGACCCTATCTCTGGACCAATATAAACAGGGGCTTACCGCTTTCTACAATGTAGTGGAGGCGATGCTGAACTATCTGACTTATCAGAACAGCCTTGTGGAGGCGAAGGGAAATTCGCTGACAGCTCTCGTAGATCTCTATAAAGCGCTGGGCGGCGCCGAATAATAACCAGAATAAAATCCCACAAAATATGAAAAACGCTTATATACCGGCCCTCGCGGCCCTGACGCTTACACTGTCGCTCGCTTCCTGCCATAAGTCTGAGAAGGGTGCGGAAAAGACACTACCGGAAATTACGGTGAGCACTCCGATTGTTGACTCGGTGGTAATTTACCGCCAGTACCCTGGTTCGATCTCGGCTAACCGAGAGGTGCCCCTCGTGAGCCGTGTTAACGGCACTCTCGTGCAGAAGAATTATGACTCGGGCGACCGGGTTGAGAAGGGGCGCGTACTCTTCAGAATCGAAGACCGCACTTACCGCGACGCCGTGACTCAGGCTGAAGCATCGCTTGCCACAGCAAAGGCTAATCTCGAATATGCATCGACGCACTACAATGCTATGGCTGAGGCTCTGAAGGGCGATGCGGTGAGCGAAATGGAAGTGGAGCAGGCCAAGAGCACTCTGGCGCAGTGCCAGGCTTCGGTGAAGAATGCCGAGGCGACGCTCAATACTGCGCGTACGCGGCTTTCGTACTGTACGGTGACTGCACCGTTCGACGGAATAGTGTCGACGAACATCTACAGTGAGGGTGCATATATCTCGGGCGAGGGTGCTCCTGTGACTCTTGCAACAATCTATGAGGACAACACGATGACGGTGACGTTCTCTATCGACGATTCCGCGGCAGGGAAGATTCTGGAAGAAGCCAAGGAGGGTACGCTGGACCTATCGGCGATTCCTTTGATCTTCGACGCAGGACTGGAGCATAGCTATACGGGAAATTTCTCGTACGTAGCGCCGAAGGTGAATACTTCCACAGGGACTCTTGAGCTGCAGGCCTCGATACAGAATCCTTACTCTGAACTCCGGTCGGGAATGTATGTGGCCGTTAAGCTTCCTATGGCTTCCGATCCTTCGGCAATATTGGTGCGGGATGCTTCGATAGGCACTGACCAGCTCGGCAAATATCTCTATGTGGTGAATGACTCCAATAAGGTGGTGTATACTCCCGTGGCGGTGGGTGACCTTGTGGCCGACACCATGAGGATCGTGACAAAGGGTATCAAACCTACCGACAAGTATGTGACAGAGGCTCTGCTTAAGGTACGCTCCGGCATGGAGGTGCATCCTGTGGCTGACGTAAAGAAGTAACAAAATCATCGGTAAAGGACTATGTTCAGCAAATTTTTCATTAACCGGCCCATATTCGCCACCGTACTGGCGATACTGATGATTCTTGCCGGTCTTCTCACTGTACGGACGCTCCCTGTTGCACAATATCCTGATATCACTCCTCCCACGGTGTTCGTAATGGCTTCTTATCCGGGAGCAGATGCCAAGACTGTGGCTGAGACGGTGGGTGTGCCTATCGAGGAGCAGGTGAACGGCGTAGAGGGAATGATGTATATGAGTTCGACTTCGGGCTCTGACGGTTCGTATTCCCTTGAGATTACTTTTGAGAACGGAACTGACCCCGATATGGCAGCGGTGAAGGTTCAGAACCGTGTGTCGCAGGCTGAGGCTGTTCTGCCCAACTCTGTTAAGCAGCAGGGCGTGACGGTGAACTCGCGGTCGTCGAACATCATTCTTTTCGTGGCGCTGGAGAGCAATGATCCGGCGCGTTACGACGGTCTCTACCTGACAAACTATGCCCAGCTGAGCATTGTAGATGAGCTTTCGCGCATCGACGGTGTGGGCGGAGTGAGTGCTTTCGGTGCAGGGCAGTACAGTATGCGTGTGTGGCTCGACGCCGAGAAGATGCGTGCACGCGGCATAACGGCTTCGGATGTGACGGCAGCTATCGCGAGCCAGAACATGCAGGTGTCGGCGGGCTCGGTAGGTGCTCCTCCTACGGGAAACGGTCAGCAGTTTGAATACACGCTTACGGCGCAGGGCAGACTGACAGATGCCGACCAGTTTGCAAACATCGTGATCCGCACGGACGAGCAGGGCGGTATGCTGCGCCTGAGCGATATAGCTACTGTAGAGCTCGGCAGTGAGTCGTACTCGGCGAGCTCGAATGTTTCGGGTCATGATGCCGGTCTGATCGGTGTGTACCAGCTTCCGGGGGCCAACGCCATGAAGGTGGCCAAGGCCGTAGAAAAGAAGCTTGAGGATCTCAAGCAGTATTTTCCTGAGGGCGTGGACTACCGCATAGTGCTTAATTCTACCGACTTTGTGAGCGCTTCGATAGATGATGTGCTTGTGACGTTCCTCGAAACGACTCTGATAGTGATGCTCGTGATTCTTCTGTTCCTGCAGAACTGGCGCGCTGTGATAATACCGATGATAACGATACCGGTATCGTTGATCGCAACTTTTGCGGTGATGAAGCTTATGGGCTTTACCCTCAATACACTAACGCTTTTCGGCCTCGTTCTTGCGATAGCGATAGTGGTGGATGATGCGATAGTGGTGGTGGAAGACTGTTCGCGAATACTTGATGCGGGCGGAGTGTCGCCGAAACAGGCGGCCCTTAAGGCCATGGACGAACTGCAGGGTCCCGTGGTGGGCGAAGTGCTCGTGCTTCTGTCGGTGTTTATTCCTACGGCTTTCATTTCGGGCATCACGGGTCAGCTTTACAAGCAGTTCGCGCTGACTATCGCGGTGTCGACTGCGTTCTCGGGTTTCAACGCCCTGACGTTTACCCCGGCTATGTGTGCTCTTTTCCTCCGTCCGTCGAACGGGGAGCAGCCGAAATTCTTCCTATACCGGTGGTTCAACCGAGGCTTTGAGAGTGTCCGCAAGGCTTACAACAGCATGGTGGGCGGACTTCTCCGCAAGCCGGTAATGGCGATGATTATCTTCTTCGTGCTCTGCGGAGCGGCATTCTTCGGCTTCCTGCGCTGGCCGACGAGCTATGTGCCTGAGGAGGATATGGGGTATTTCATGACTTCGGTGCAGCTTCCTACCGGAGCATCGCTCGAGCGCACCGACAGTGTCTCGCGCCGGATAGAGCGTGATATACTGACATTGCCTCAGGTGAAGGATGTGATGCTCATAAACGGAATGTCGATGGTCGGCGGCGGATCGGGCAGCAACTATTCTTCGCTGTTCGTGGTGCTCAAGCCATGGAGCGAGCGCAAGGGTAAGGGCAATGATGTGGAGTCGATCATCGCCAAGGTAGACGAGATGACGGCAGGAATTCAGGAGGCTGTTGTATTCTCGATCAATCCCCCGGCTATTCCCGGTCTTGGAATGACATCGGGCCTGCAAATGCAGCTTCTCGACATCAATAATCTCGGCTCGACGGAGCTTGCCCAGATAATTTCCGAGATGCAGAATGCTGCTGCCGACTATCCTGAATTGAAGCAGCTTACTTCGCTCTTCCAGGGCGGCGTGCCGCAGTACTCAATCCGCATAGACCGCGACAAGGCCAAGATCTACGGGCTGACACTTGAAAATATTTATTCTGAGCTGTCGTCGTATATGGGCAGCAGTTATGTGAATGATTTCGTGAAGTTCGGACGCACTTACGAGGTGCTTGTGAGCGGTGACCAGGCATCGCGAGCTCATGTGAACGATGTGCTTGCGCTGAGCGTACGCAACAGCGCAGGTGATATGGTGCCTTTCTCGAGTTTCGCTACCGTAGAGGAAGTGATGGGTCAGTCGACGGTGAGCCGCTACAATATGTACACCACGGCGTCGGTGACGGGAACGGTGGCTCCTCATGTAAGTTCTTCGAAGGCTATCAAGGCCATGGAGGAAATCGTGGAGAAGACAGCGGGCAACTCGGTGAGCTATGCGTGGACGGGCGAGGCTCTGCAGGAGACTCAGGCCGGAACTACGATAGGGATGACGCTGATATTCGCTATCATAATCACGATACTTGTGCTTGCGGCACAGTATGAATCGTGGACCGATCCTCTGGCTGTGGTGGTGACGACTCCTACGGCGATACTGGGAACAGTGTTAGGATGTATGTTCCTGAGCCAAAGTATCAGTATCTACACTCAGATCGGTATAATCCTGCTGCTTGGTATGGCAGCGAAGAATGCGATTCTGATTGTTGAATACGCTATGGATTACCGCAAGTCGGGGCAGCCGATACGCAAGGCAGCGGAAGATGCGGGCAATGTGCGTCTGCGCCCGATTCTGATGACGGCACTGGCATTTGTTTTCGGTGTAATGCCTATGATATTTGCCACCGGCGCGGGGGCAGCGAGCCGAGTGTCGCTGGGTACCGCGGTGGTGTTCGGTATGGCTGTGAATGCGATAGCGGGTACGCTCTTTGTACCGAGTTTCTGGGAGCTTCTGCAGACTTTCCAGGAGAAGTATCTCTCGCGTCTCTTCTCCAAGTCGACTGTGGTCGCTCCGACGAAGAATGATTCCGGCAACACGACCGACGAGATTTAATTTAGCTTATTTATTGATGACTGCCCCCCGGACTGAGTTCAGTGCGAGGGGCAGATCTTTATTCGTCGAAGTCGAAGTGTAGCTGCAGGGGATTTTCGCGGTCGGATTCTTTGCCGCTTTTTCCGAGCGAGAGTCCGAGGAGCCGCAGAGGGGCGTCGATGTCGGCTTTGGCAAGGAGAGAACGTGCGGCGATGAGGATTTCGTTGACGGTAGAGGAGGGTGAGAAGCCTGAGAGGGAGCGTGTGTGGGTGTCGAAGGAGGAGGTGCGGAGCTTGAGTGTGAGTACAGATCCGTCGAATTTCTTTGAGTTGACACGATGGTGGAGTTCTTCGGCGAGAGAGGCGAGGATACCGTCGAGCTCGGCAGGGTCGTTGATGTCGGAGTCGAACGTCCGCTCGCAGCCGATAGATTTGCGGATTCGGAATGCTTCGACGGGCCGATTGTCGATTCCACGTGCGAAGTCGTAGTACTGCCTGCCAGCTTTGCCGAAGTAGAGGCGGAGTTCGGCAACGGACAGGTTGCGGAGATCTGCTCCGGTATATATTCCGAGGGAGTGCATCTTAGCTGTTGTGACGGGTCCTACTCCCCAGAAGCTTTCTACGGGCATGCGGGCAATGAAGTCGGCGGCACGCTCTGGCGGGATAACGCATAGGCCGTCGGGCTTACGGTAGTCGGAGGCTATCTTGGCGAGGAATTTATTGAATGATATGCCTGCGGATGCTATCAGGCCGAGCTCTTCGCGGATTGATTTTTTGATGTCGCGTGCGATATCGAGCGCAAGTGGGATGTTGCGGTGATTTTCAGTGACGTCGAGGAATGCTTCGTCGAGAGATATTGGTTCGATTATGTCGGTGTGGCGGTGGAAGATTTCGTGAATCTGTGCTGAGACGGCTTTGTAGACGTCGAAGCGGCAGTCGACGAAAGTGAGCTGGGGGCACAGTTTCCGTGCCTTTGATGAGGACATGGCTGATCGGACGCCGAAGCGGCGAGCTTCGTAGCTTGCGGCGCATACTACACCCCGGCCGTCGGCCTGGCCTACGGCAATAGGCAGGCCCCGCAGGGCGGGATTGTCGCGCTGCTCGACGGAGGCGTAGAACGCGTCCATGTCGATGTGAATGATTTTGCGTATCATGATGGGAGAGATGGCGGGTAAAAAAAGAGGCAAGCAATTGACTGCTTGCCTCTTTCGGCTTGATTTCTGTAGCGAATCAGGGAATCGAACCCTGGTCTCCACCGTGAGAGGGTGGCGTGCTAGGCCACTACACTAAATCGCCATTTTTCGTTTGCGATGCAAAGTTACGTCGAAAATCCGGAGCGTGCAAATTTTTGCGGTTGTTTTAACATTCTTTTAGAAGGACTGAGGTTTGAATATAAATAAAGGCAGATGCTCCGAAGTGGGGCATCTGCCTTGTGTACAGACGATAGGGAATTCGTTACTTAGGATTTGCCTGAGTCGTGGTAGGTGTTGCTACGAATGTAGTAGCACCTCCGTCGGGCACTTCGTCCTGAGATTCGACGACTACCACTTTGAAAGAGATCACTGCGGTGGCAAGTTCTTTACCGACAGCTAAGACAGGAGCCTGGATGTCGAGAATGTGGTTGCCGAGGGGAGTTTCTTCGGTGGTCTCGATCTCGATTCCGTAGGGGGGAACAACGGAAGTTGCGAAGTATCGGCCGTCCCAGTAGTAGTCGGCCTGGGTGATTGCAGCTTCCTTTCCTTCCTCCCGGTTGGTGACGGTGATTCCGGTGATGTCGAGGGTTTCGTCCTGAACAACATATACAGCACCGTCGACCTTCGTGGCGTTTTCGATCTCAACGTTGAAGTCCACGTCGGGGAGGTTTTTTTCGTTGTCGCTACAGCTTACAAGGCCTATCGCGGGGAGGGCGATGACAGCTGCGGCCAGAAGTTTTTTAATCATAGATGTTGAATTTGGGTTATGTTAATTAAACTATTCAGTTTCGGAATACAAGGTCGTCGCCTTCGACGTCGATGACAATGGGTTTCGATCGGTCGACTTTCTGAGCGAG
>CAYYQS010000105.1:0-8316 GCA_964472555.1 uncultured Bacteroides sp. | reverse complement strand
ACCTGTATCGCTCAATTTACACTTAAGGAATCCCTGCCTGCAATGCAGGGGTGGGGTAAGCCTTGTCTGCTCGCGTGGACCACAACTCCCTGGACCCTTCCCTCGAATACAGCACTGTGTGTGGGTCCAAATATCCGCTACTGCATAGTCCGTACGTACAATCCATATTCCGGAGAGCCCATTACCGTGACTGTAGCAGAGGCTCTCGTGAACAGCATTTTCAATCCTAAGGCTAAGGAAATCGCGCTTGAAGACTACAAGAAGGGCGATAAGCTTGTTCCCTACGAAATTGTCGATACCGTGACCGGCAACGATCTCGTGGGTCTTCACTACGAGCAGCTTCTACCGTGGGTAAATCCCGGCGAAGGAGCGTTCCGAGTAATTCCAGGCGACTATGTAACTACCGACGACGGTACGGGTATCGTGCATATAGCAGGTACTTTCGGTGCTGATGACCTCCGAGTGTCGCGCGCCGCAGGGGTTCCCCCTCTGCATCTGATCGACCGCGACGGAAATATCCGTCCTATGGTAGATCTCACAGGCCGTTTCTTCCGTATTGAAGATCTTGATCCGAAATTCGTAGAGGAAATGGTGGATAAGGACGAGTACAGCCGTTGGGCCGGGCGGTATGTTAAGAATGCTTATGATCCTGCCGCTACGGAAGAAACCGAAACTCTGGATGTGGCTATCTGCATGGATCTGAAGGCTCAGGGCAAGGTATTCAGGATTGAGAAGCATGTGCATAACTATCCTCACTGCTGGCGTACCGATAAGCCCGTGCTTTACTATCCGCTTGACAGCTGGTTTATCCGCTCGACAGCAGTGCGTGAGCGTCTTATGGAGCTCAACGAAGATATCAAGTGGAAGCCTGCATCGACCGGTACCGGACGTTTCGGCAAATGGCTTGAGAATCTTCAGGACTGGAACCTCTCGCGCAGCCGCTACTGGGGCACTCCGCTTCCTATCTGGCGCACAGAGAGCGGTGACGAAGAAATCTGCATTGATAGCGTAGAGACACTCTATAATGAGATCGACAAGGCTGTCGCTGCCGGAATAATGAAGTCGAATCCCCTTCGTGATAAAGGTTTCATCCCCGGAGACTACTCCAAAGAAAATTATGAAAAGATCGATCTCCACCGCCCGTATGTAGACGATATCGTACTCGTTTCTGCAAGCGGAAAGCCAATGAAGCGCGAGACCGACCTCATCGACGTTTGGTTCGATTCAGGCTCAATGCCTTATGCTCAGATTCACTATCCGTTCGAGAACAAGGAAGCCTTCGATCGCGGAGATCTGTTTCCTGCAGATTTTATCGCAGAGGGTGTCGACCAGACACGCGGTTGGTTCTTTACTCTTCATGCAATCGGCACCATGGCTTTCGACTCATGCGCATTCAAGGCCGTTGTTTCGAACGGACTGGTGCTCGACAAGAACGGCGAGAAAATGTCGAAGCGTAAAGGCAATGCTGTCGATCCGTTTACAACGATAGAGAAATTCGGTTCAGACCCCGTGAGGTGGTATATGATTGCCACTTCTTCTCCCTGGGATAACCTCAAGTTCGATCCAGACGGTGTGGCCGAAACCTCGCGTAAGTTCTTCTCGACCCTGTCGAATACCTATAATTTCTTCGCCATGTATGCCAATGTCGACGGCTTTACAGGCGATGAAGCACAGGTTCCCGTTTCCGAACGTCCGGAACTCGACCGCTGGATACTTTCGCTGCTGAATACACTTATCTCGCAGGTTACGGAGGCTTTCGATGATTATGAACCCACCAAGGCCGTGCGCGCTATCAGTGAGTTTGTGCTCGATAAGCTTTCCAACTGGTATGTGCGCCTCAACCGCAAGCGCTTCTGGGGACGTGGTATCGACACCGACAAACTCGCTGCATATCAAACCCTCTACGAATGTCTGCTCACAATAAGCCGCCTTATAGCACCGGTTGCTCCCTTCTTTGCCGACCGCCTCTACCGAGACCTGACCGAAGGCCGCGGCGCAAGCTCCGTGCACTTGTCAGACTTCCCGAAAGCGGACCCGAAGCTTGTTGATGCGGATCTGGAAGAGCGCATGGACATCGCCCAGCGTCTGACATCGCTCGTTCTCTCGCTGCGTAAGAAAGCTAATCTCAAGGTTCGTCAGCCGCTTGTCAAGATGCTTGTGCCTGTAGCAGACGAGGCTATGGCGGCACAACTCAAGGAGATAGCCGGAATTGTGTGCACCGAGGTAAATGTGAAGAAACTCGAGGAGGTTTCGGCAGACAACGAGATCTTCGTGAAGCGCGTTGATCCTGATTTCAAGAAGCTCGGACCGAAGTTCGGTAAGCTCATGAAGCAGGCGGCGGCTCTTATCAAGAGTCTTGACCGCGCGTCGATCGCAGCCCTTGAGCGTGACGGATATCTCGATCTGGAGATTGAGGGAACTACTTCGCGTGTAGACATCGACGATGTGAAGATCATTTCAGAAGATATGCCCGGCTGGCTTGTGGCTAATGAAGGCACGCTCACGGTCGCTCTCGATATCGACGTGACACCTCAGCTTTTCAGAGAGGGCCTTGCCCGCGAAATCATCAACCGCGTTCAGAATATCCGCAAGCGTCGCGGCTACGATATCACCGATCACATCACACTCACCTTCCTTCCCTGCCCTGAAATCATGGAAGTTGTGGAAGAATATGGCGAATATATTGCCACTCAGGTACTTGCTGATGCGGTGACGATCTCCGACAACCTTACCTCCGAAGATATTGAGATTCTCGATATAGATGATCTCAAGCTCGGGGCCACTATTGAACTTGCATAATAAATTTCCGGTGAGGGTGTCGCGATGAGACGTGACACCCTCATCACCAACCTAAACTCTCTCCAATATATCTTATGAGCTCAACACCACGCTATTCCGATGAGGAACTCGAAGAATTCCGTCAACTGATTCTTTCTAAGATAGAGTCGGCTACGGCACTCTACGAAGACCTTTGCGCAAGCCTCCGCAATAACGACGGAAACGGTACAGCCGATACTTCTCCGACCTTTAAAGTACTCGAGGAGGGTGCCAACACTCTCGAAAGAGAGGCTACGGCACGTCTTGCCGAGCGTCAGCGTCAGTTCATCGATCACCTTCGCAAGGCCTTGGTACGAATTGAAAACAAGACCTACGGCATTTGCCGTGCGACCGGAAAGCTTATCCCCAAAGAGCGTCTCCGGGCCGTACCTCACGCAACTCTTTGTGTGGAGGCCAAAAATCAGCCGGGTCATTGATCATGCAGAATACTCGCAGTCGTCGTCTCGCATTGCTTGCGTGGCTTATAGTAGCTTTTGTCATTATTGCCGATCAGGCGATGAAGATATGGGTGAAGACCTCGTTCTATCTTGGCGAGGATGTTGAGATTTTTCCGTGGTTTCACCTTCGTTTCATCCAGAACAACGGTATGGCTTTCGGTATAGAACTTGGAAGCAAGATCCTGCTCACTACATTCCGGATTGCCTTAGTGGCTTTCCTTTCATGGTATGTGGTCAGGCTGACGCGTTTCGCTAAGGTTCCGGCGGGCTATGTGGCAAGTATAGCTCTGGTAATCGCCGGGGCTTTCGGAAATATAGTGGATTGTGTTTTCTACGGCGAGATCTTCAGCAATCCTTTTCCTCCCTTTGTGGCCACGTTTGTGCCTTGGGGTGAAGGTTATGGCACGATAATGCAGGGTCTTGTAGTGGATATGCTCTATTTTCCGCTTTTCTCCTTCACTTGGCCTTCCTGGGTGCCGTTTGTCGGCGGGACGGTTTTCTCGTTCTTCGACCCGGTGTTCAATATCGCGGATTCAGCTATCACGGTAGGAATGGCCATGATTATCTGCTTTTATTCCAAGTATCTAACACTACCGAAGCCAGATGAGAAAGCTGCTTAGCTTCCTGAGCGCATCACTACTTTTTGCGGCGTGCAATTCCGTTCCGTCGGGCATAATCGAGCCGGAGGAAATGGCTCAGTTGCTTGCCGATGTGCACACGGCAGAATCGGTGATAGAAGTGAATCGCGGAACTTATAATACCGATTCGCTCAAGCAGGAATTCAAGCAGTCGGTCTACCTCCGTCACGGAGTGAATTCGGAGCAGGTTGATTCGTCGCTTGCGTGGTACGGGCGCAACCTCAACCGCTATATGGATGTTTACGACCGCACAATAGAAATTCTGGAACACAGGCTTATAGAGACGGGTAACAGAGTTGCTGCCGAAGCGGCTCTTTCGATAGCGGGAGATTCGGTTGATGTATGGACGGCCCCTCAATTTCTCAGTGTTAACGACCGCACACCTTCGCACAATCTTCTTTTCAGTTTCGTCCGTGACGAGAACTGGGAGCGAGGTGATGTCTACACATGGCGTGCGAAGGTATTCAATGCTCCGACCGACAGGCGCTGGACTATGGTGGCGGAATATTCCGACGGGACCGTAGAGATATCGTCGCAAGAACTTAAGTCGGACGGTTGGAACGAACTTATGCTGCAGACTGATTCTTTGCTCGACGCTACAAGAGTGTACGGAATTATGGACACTCCAAACCGACGGGGAACGTCGATGATGCTCGACAGTATCGGGTTGGTACGCAAACGTGTGAATCCGTCGACTTATTCGCGCAGGTATTCGCAGCGTCGGTTCCACGACATTGTGGCAAAGACGGAGATTCCGGATAGCCTTGCAACTAAAGCAAAGCAAGCCGACGGTGATGAGTAAGCGCCTGCTTGCACATAAGGTGGTGTTCAACGGGGTTGAACACAGACTTTCTCTTGTAGAAATAGAGCAGAATCCTGACAGCGGTCTCTGGTCGGTGAGCGTAAGTCCTTTTGCCGGAGAGACTCATTCAACTGCGTTTGTCGACGGCACGATAGTGGTCGAGGCCGACACAGGCCTTTCTGAACGGGAGCCTTCGGTGAAGATACTCTGAGCTACTTTGCAGCGCGAAGGGCTTTGCGTGCGGCGATATAGTCGGGAACTTTGGCGATAAAGTACGAGATAGCGGAAGCAAGTGCCACTGGCAGGAGGAAGTCGTAGCCGTCGGTCATTTCCACAGTAATAAATATTGCCATAAGGGGGGCTTTGATAGCTCCTGCCATAACCGCACCCATGCCTATGACAGCGAAATTTCCAACGGGGAGGTCTGTGCCCAGACCATGATTAAGCAGCAAAGCGAAGAACCACCCGGCCATACATCCGGCGAAAAGAGCCGGTGCATATTCTCCGGCAACACCGCCGCCGCTGTTGGAGTCTTTCTGGGCGATTCCTTTGCAGAGGAGCAGACCACCGACTATTGCTATGAGGAGCCATGGAGTGTGAGCAGTGCCGACACCAAAGATGCTGTATTCACCTACTCCGGTTGGCAGATCGTTGATGACTTTGACCACAGATCCGTAGCCTTCGCCGTAGAGTGTGGGGAAGAAAAAGAGCATTGCCGACACTACTATTCCCGAGACAACCGCACGCACCCATGGATTGGCAATGGCGGTGAGGTATTTACCTGTAAGTTTTGCGGTGTAGCTGTAGTAGAGGGCGTAGAGACCGCAGAAAATGCCAAGGAGAACTATCTGCGGCAGGATAGGGAGTTCGAACTGATTGACGGCTGTGAAGGGGGCGTCGAAATTGCATCCGGCAAGAACGAAGGCTGTAAGTCCGGCAACGAGACATGCGATGATTAGTGTCATCACGGCTACGGTAGTCATAGGGAGTGCGAGGACTTCAAGCGTGAACATGACACCACCTATCGGGGCGGTGAAGATGCCCGCGATACCTGCTCCGGCTCCACAAGCTACGAGAATGGTGAGCAACTCGTTGGAGATGCCGAGTTTCCGCCCCAGATTTGATGCCATTGCAGCGGAGGCGAAAGCGATAGGGCCTTCCGAACCGGCCGATCCTCCGAAGCCAAGTGTAAAAGTATTGGCAATGATAGGGGAAAAAGTGGAGGAGAATGGTATCAGGGGGCGACCTGCGGAGAGGTTGGTCTTGAGTCGTTCGGTACCGTGCTCTAGCTGACGCCGGAGGATGAGGCGAGTGAAGACAACAGTGAGCAGAATGCCGATAGTAGGGAGGAAAAGCAGGCGCCAGTTCGGGCCGGTAGGATCCATTCCTGCGGTCAGCCAGCGGGAGACGTATTTAATGCAAGTCTTCAGTATCCATGCTCCAGTTCCTGCCATGAGTCCGATGATGACGGCACATGAATATAAAGCTGCGCGGTCGGATATTCCGTGTTTTTCGCAGAAACCGAGTGCTCCGGCTGAGTGGTTGAGATTTTGTGCATCCATGATATAAATTCAAACTCGCGGTAACTATAGTTGAAATCAGTTGCCTTTACGGTATTTGTCGGCAGCTCCTTCCTGGGCTTCTTCAAGAATGCTGAGATAGGAGGTGTACCGCGACTGAGCAATGCGGTTTTCTTCGACGGCCCGGAGCACAGCGCAACCCGGTTCGTGGGTGTGTGTGCAGTTGCCGAAACGGCAGTCGGCCGCGGCTGCGAATATTTCGGGGAAGAAGTGTCCGACTTCAGCAGTGTCGAATTCCACAACTCCAAATCCACGTAATCCCGGGGTGTCGATGATTCTTCCACCGTCGGGGAGGGGATACATTTCGGAGAAAGTGGTGGTGTGCATACCGGTGTCGTGAGTAGCGGATATCTCGCCTGTGCGGAGTCCGAGCCCCGGAATGAGGGCGTTGATTAGTGATGTTTTTCCTACTCCCGAATTACCTGAGAACAGTGTGACTTTGTCGCGTAGAAAATCTCTGAGGGCCTCGAGGCCTTCGCCGGTCTCAGCCGAGACTGCGAGTGTGGGATATCCGATAGAAGAGTAGAGATACATCACGGCGTCGAGGAGCTCGCGGTCTTCTTCTTCATCAAGAAGGTCGATCTTGTTGATGACAATAGCCGCGGGCACGTTGTAGGCCTCGGCAGAGGCGAGAAAGCGGTCGATGAAGGTTGTAGAGGTTGTGGGGTGGGCGAGAGTTGCCACAAGTACGGCACAGTCGACATTTGCCGCGATGATGTGGGCGGCTTTAGAAAGGTTGCTTGAACGCCGGATAATATAGTTTGTCCGTGGCAGGACCGCGGTGATGAAAGCGGTGCCGTCGGGCCCTTTCTCAGAAAGCTCAACATGGTCGCCGACAGCAACCGGGTTGGTTGTGCGGAGACCTTTTATGCGGAAGTTACCTTTTACGAGACAAGGTATCTCTTCACCCTGAACTGTACGGGCGATATAGTGTGATCCGGTGTTGCGTATTATAGTTCCTTTCATTTTCATGCTTCAAAATTAGCGAAAAATCGCGGGATAGCGAGTCTTTTTCCTTCTTAAATTGTTATAACTACAAAATATAACAATAAAGTACAGGTTTTGACTATGAAAAAGATGTTTGCAGCGGCCGCAGTGGCAGTGATAATGATAGGCATGACAGGATGCGCCGACCTCGGTTTTGGTGTCGACGTAGATCCTTCGGGAGTCAATCCCTACTGGTATGGCTCGGGATATATTGGAAATACATACTGGAACACACCTGTATGGAACAGTGGCCCTATCTATAATCCGCGCCCCCCTCGTCCGCCCATGCTAAATCCCGGACCGGGCCCGGTTCGTCCGCCCCAGCAGGCGCCTCAGGCTCCTCAACAGCCCCCGATTGTAAATATCAATCCGGGAGTTAATGGTGTGCCGACAACGGTTGGAGGTATTCAACGACCCGGCAACGGAGGTCTTCCGAATCCGTCGAATGTGCAGCAGAGCGGTGCTTCGAGCAGCGCGGGGCGGAGGTGATCAGTTGAAACGGCCGAGGTCGGAGAGAGAGTTGAGCATGAGTTGCCAGTGTCCGTTATAGTATGAAAGGATGCCGGATATTGTACCGGTGCCTACGGGTGTGAGGGCACTGAAGAATGTGCTGTAGCCACTTGTTTTTACTTCAAGCTGATTGCCGGAAGCGTCGTGGATGAGGAGGATGTTGGTTTCGCGGTAGGAGGCTAAGGGGACGTTGGGAGTGGCGAAGGAGATGTTTGACAGGGAGATGTAGCGGGACTGCCATTTCAGAAGCTCGTCGACATTGTCGAGAGCATTTAGGAGTGTGGGGATGTCGGTTGGGAAGGGAGAGACGTGCGTAGGGTCGCCTATAATCTGATAGTTGAGGTCGGTGAATGGCGCGAAATTGATGTAAGAATAGGCTTCCCCGGTGTAATCGGTTGCTTTTGCACCGACTTGCATCAGGCCATTGTATTTGCCGATGTAAAGACCAGGGAGGTCGATTGCAATTTGTTGTCCGTTTACTCTGACCTGAGCAAATATTTCAGCGTTAAATTTGCGTGAAAGAA
>CAYYQS010000104.1:0-8343 GCA_964472555.1 uncultured Bacteroides sp. | reverse complement strand
ACAAATCCGATATCGTTATCACTTGAGTCCTTTATAGAATCAAAGACTAAGAGAGGCAGTGATTTGGAATCTTCTCCCGAACCTATTGAATTTGTGGTCTTCCGTCCTTTCTATTTCTCTGAGTCAGACTATGATGCCCGCTTTGACGAGAAATTCACTCCCGAGTTGATATTTGATGATGAGGCATATAAAACTGCCGATATCCGCTATACATCGTCAAATACGGCGGTAGCTTCGGTTGTAGCCCGCACAGGAGCGGTAACCGTAAAGAGGACAGAAGGAGATGCCGTGATTCGGGCGTATGATAACTCCAACCCGGATGTATATGCCGAGATGACCGTGCATGCTGCTCTCCGTACGCCGGTAGAGGGGTATATTCTCGGTGACGGATCGCCAGAAATCACGCTTGCGTACATGGATATTCTCGCACTCTCGCCCGAAGTGGAACCTGCAGAGGCCGATATCCAGACATACGATATCGTCATTTCCGATCCTAAGATAGCGACTACCTACAGCGTGACCGCTTTCAATCCGTCCAGAAAGTTCTTTGAACTCGTCACGCACCAACCCGGCAGCTTCGACCTTACCTTCAGATCGCAGGACGGAAGCGGTGCTGAGACAACTTACCACGTGACCGTTGAGGAGCCTGACAGATCGACGGCGAAAGACAACTGGCAGGACGGAACTTTCTGGCTCAACGAGGATTGGTTCGGCCACACTAATGGTTCTGTCAACTATATTAACCCTGACGGGACTGTGCGTTACCGCGCATATGAGTCGCAGAATCCCTATGAGTCGTTCGGCTGCACATCGCAGTACGCTATGATATTCGGTGGCAAGCTTTATGTGATGTCCAAGCAGGAGACTGATGCCGGTGATACCCGTCGGGGTGGGGGAAGGCTTGTAGTGGCTGACGCTACGACTCTTAAAAAGTTGGTATCGTTCGACGACGTCCTCGACGGGGGCGACGGGCGTGCTTGCGTGGGTGTGAATGCTTCCAAAGTCTATATCGGTACAACTGCGGGTATCGCAGTCTTCAACCCGGAGACTCTCGAAATCACCGGCAAGGTGAGCGGAATAGAAGCCGGTTCGAAGTACGCAAATCAGATCGGCGATATGGCTTGTGCAGGTAAATATGTATTTGCTATCAAGCAGAATTTCGGAACACTGGTAGTGGATACTGAAACCGATGAGCTCGTCACAGTCCTCGGCCGCGACGAAAACGGTAAGGTCGAGGCATATCCTCAGGGAGTTACCCGCACAGCCGACGGAATGATATGGATAGCTGCCACATCTGGAGCAAACTCCAAGGCCACAACTCTTTACTGCTACGATCCGACTGACCTCTCGCTTGTGAGGGAAGTGGAGATGCCCTCGCATCTGAGCATTACATGTGGCTGGGGTTCCTGGCGCCCGACCAACTTCTTTGCCGATATCGACGATGTGGCAATCTGGTTCGGAGCCGGAGTCGAGGCAAGTATTGTGTCTGGAAATACCGGGTATTACCGTTGGGACACAGACTCCGATCTATCTACCCTCGAGCCCGTATTCGTATTCCCGAAGAATCTGGAGGGTATTGATGAAAAGACAATGCAAGCTCCGTACGCTTCAGTGCGTTACGACTGGCGCACCAATCAGCTTCTTATTGCCGCGACTCACGGAGCGTCTTCTAATTACCGGTACAACTGGCTCCATTTTGTAGACTGCGCGACTGGAGAAATCGCCAACACGATACGGCTGAAAGACTACTACTGGTTCCCGGCTATGCCTGTTTTCCCCGTTAAGTATGCAGCCGAATTCGAGGTTTCAGATGCAATTGAAGTGAATCTCTTAGAGCATTCCGCCGGTTATATCACGGAAATAGGCGTCTCTGACCGCGATAATCATGACTCAGCAATCCGGCTCTCGCTTGTGGAAGGCGACAGCGGAACAATGCGTGTCCGTCCGGCAGCAGAATCCCAATGCTTCAAGGCCTCTCTCGACGGCCGTAAGCTCACAATTATTCCTCTCCGCACGGGTGAGGGTGAAGTCCACCTCAGGGCTGAGTCCAATGGTGTGGAATCGTTCCTGTCGCTACCAGTCAAAGTGCAGGATCTCCCAACCGGAGTGATGAATCTTGAAGGAGAGATGACGATGTCGGTTTCCGGTGGCCGCTTCCATGCAAAAGGTTTCCGCGGTCACACAATGCGTGTCTTTGACGCCGCAGGTCGTCTCGCCGCCGAATTTGAGGTTGTCAACGACGATTTTACTATCCTGCTGCCTCTTGAGACCGGATTCTATGTGGTGGCAGACTCTGATTCCGACCGCACAATAAAATGCATTATCAAGTGACCCGATGAGAAAATTTTTATTAATAATTTCGCTTTCTGCGGCAGCTTCGGCTGTCGCAGAAACAGACTACTCCCAAGGAGTTTTCATAGTCAATGAAGACTGGTACGGACATCAGAATTCTACGGTCAATTATCTCCGGCCCGATGATCCCGACGGCGAATACTGGCAATATCGTGTGATTCAGAGCGAGAATCCGGGAATGGAACTCGGCTGCACCAATCAGTATGGAGCGATTTGGAAAGGGCGCTTCTATCTTATTGCAAAGCAGGATAAAGACCCCGGTGCGACCGTGGCGGGAGGACGTATCACCGTGGCTGATGCAACCACCATGAAAGTGCTTCATCAGCAGACGCTCATCGACCCGTCGGGCGCTCAGTGCGACGGACGTGGATTCGTAGGTGTGACGGAGCACAAAGGCTATATTTCTTCAAGTAACGGTGTGTGGATTTTCGATCTCGACACTTACACCGTCACAGGTATGATTGACGGTACCGGTAATCCTAATGTCGGAGACGGTAAGCCTACCACCGATCCTACAGGGTCGCTCTACTACGGTCAGTCGGGAAATATGGTGCTTGCAGGCTCACGTGTCTTCCTTGCTCACCAGCAGGCCGGTGTAATAGTGATAGATTCCGAGACGGACAAGGTTATCAATACTATATCGGCCGACATGGTTAGCGAGAACGCAGGCATCGGGAGTGTCGTTCTGGCTAAAGACGGCTCTGTATGGGCCTCAATAGCTAAAGATACCCGGGGTACGGGATTGACCTTATCATATCTGCTGAAGATTGATCCTGAGACTCTTGAAACCGAGGTGGTGCAGCTCCCTGCCGGGGTTAATGCTCCGTCTAATTCTTGGTACGCATGGACCCCCGACACATTCTGTGCATCCGCTCAGACCAATACCCTCTACTGGAGCGGTGGCTCCAACAGCTGGTTTGCCGGGAAGGCCGTGTATAAATTTGACGTAAACACGCGCACTGCCACTAAGATAATTGACCTTGACGCCGACGGTGAAAGGTGGAAAATTTATGGTTGCTCCATGCGTGTACACCCCGTGACGGATGAGATCTACGTATCACTCTACCACGAATTCAGCATTCCCACCTACATCACCCGCCGCTATACCTCCGAAGGCACTAAGATCAAAGACTACAGCATGATCGAGAATTACTGGTTCCCGTCAATACCTATTTTCCCTGAGGTATCTGATCATACCGGTGTAAGTCTCGTCGGAAATAATGCCCCGGAGCCAATGCCGATCTACAACCTTCAGGGAGTATATTTAGGTAACGAACTCGATCCGCTTCCTAACGGTATATATATCCGGGGAGGAAGAAAGGTTCTTAAGCGCTAATATTCTGATACATAAAAACGAGAAGCCGGGCAAAAATGTCCGGCTTCTCTTATAAGTATATAATGGAAAAGACTTATTTAGCTTCCCAGCCGAGAGCTGAAGCGCCAAGGACGGCAGCGTCGGCTTCCTTGAGTTCGCTTAGGATCACCTTGGGTTTTCCCTTGAACATTGAGAGCATGTTGCGGTCCATTGCTTCCTTGAGGGGACGCATAATCAGGTCGCCGCTCTTTGCGAGGCCTCCGAAGAGAATGAATGCCTCGGGAGAGGAGAATACGGTCATGTCGGCCATAGCTTCGCCGAGGAGAGTACCGGTATAGTTGAAGATGTCCAGAGCAAGTTTATCACCAGCCATAGCAGCGTCGTAAACATCCTTGGAGGTGATGTCTTCGATAGGCATATTGCGGAGGAGTGAAGGTTCATTGCGCGATTCGAGGAATTCGCGGGCTGTGCGTGCTACACCTGTTGCCGAGCAGTAAGCTTCGAGACAGCCAGTGCGGCCACAACCGCAGAGGCGCCCGTTGTTACGCTTGATGATGACGTGGCCCAGTTCGCCTGCAAGACCGTCGTGGCCGTAAACTACCTGACCGTTGATGACGATACCGGAACCTACACCTGTGCCGAGAGTGATCATGATGAAATCTTTGAGACCGCGGGCAGCGCCGTAGGTCATTTCACCGAGGGCGGCGGCATTGGCATCGTTGGTAACAGCCACGGGGATACCGAATTTCTCGCTTACGAGTTTAGCCAGAGGCAGTGAGGGCCAGGGAAGGTTTACAGCATTGTCGATGCAGCCGTCGTAGTAGTTGGCGTTGGGGGCGCCGATACCGATACCCTGAATTTTGCCGGTAGCGTCGTGAAGTTCGATAAGACGCGAAGCCTCAGTGTAAAGTTCGTCGAGATAGTCTTCGAAATTTGCGTGCTTCTGGGTCTTGATAGATGAGCTTGCGATAACGTTACCGCGTGCGTCTACTATGCCGAAGACGGTATTCGTACCGCCAATGTCAATTCCTAATACGTAGGGTTTCATGGATGAATCGGTGTTATTTTTGAGTATTAATTTTTTTCGATTGCCAAAGTTACGCTTTTTTTATCAGACAACAAAAAAGTGGCCCGAAGTTTTTCGCAAGTGTCATGAGGATTTGCACAGACGTAGGGAATTAGGTAATTTTGCACCGCATTTCAGCTAACGATGAAAACAGCGTTTATATCGAAAGAGGGTTCTGGGCGTCTCATCCTGCTTTTCGCGGGGTGGGGTATGGATGCTCACCCCTTCATGGAGCTGCATCGTTCAGGGTACGATATAGCTGTGGTGTGGGATTATCGAAATCGGGACTTTGATACGTCCATCATCGACCCCTACTGCGAAGTCTGTGTGGTGGCATGGTCGCTTGGGGTGTCTGCCTCAGCCTGCGTGCTCTCCGGGATAGAACATAAAGTGACACGCTATCTTGCTGTCAATGGCACGCTCAATCCTATTGATGATCTCGAAGGCATTCCCCGCGCAATTTACATGGGAACCTACGAGGGTCTCGACGAGAGATCGCTTCAGAAATTCAACCGCCGCATGGCGGGCAGTCCAAAGGCTTTTGCCGATTTTTGTGCTCGTGCGCCCCAACGTACTGTCGATGAATTACGTGAGGAACTGTATGCATTTGTCGACCGTACTCTCTCCGGTGCCTCTCGGCGCCCGGACGTTGCCATTATCGGACTTAAGGATGCTATTTTCCCTCCTGCCAACCAGCTGCGTGCCTGGAAGAATACTCCCGTCGAGCAGACAGACGAGCCTCATCTACCCGATTTCCAGAGGATTCTCGATACCTATATCATTGATAAGGACCACGTAGGTCGGCGCTTCGGACATCGCCGCATGAGCTACGACGCTTCGGCAGAAGTGCAGCAGCGAATCGTAGAGAGATTGACGGGTCTGATTGAAAAGCATTGTACTGTCGCCCGCATTCACGACGCCCTTGAGGTCGGGTCTGGGACCGGTCTACTCAGCAAGCGTCTCGATGCGATACTGCCGCCGGATGCCCGGCTTTGTACGTGGGATATTGCCGGAGATGCGCCGCTGTCGGGCCCTAATCGTTCCTTCTCCCGCTGTGATGCTGAAGTAGCCATCCACAACATGCCGTCGGAAAGTATCGACCTCGTCTGCAGTGCCTCTACAGTGCAGTGGTTCAATTCTCCCGCAGCTTTTTTCAAAGAATGCCACAGGGTGTTGAGGCCCGGAGGCTTACTTGCCATTGCAACTTTCCTCCGGGGCAATTTGCCTGAGGTAGAGCAGAGCACCGGACTATCCCTCCCGCTCTTCACGGAAGAGGAATGGCTGGGAGCACTACCGGCCGGTTTCCGGGAGTTGACACATGAAGCGTCCTCGGATACTTTACTTTTCGATTCTCCAGCCGATGCGTTCAGGCATCTTAGCCTTACGGGAGTCAATTCGCTTTCCACACCCGACGGAGCTTCGACCCTACGTAAAGCCATTAAGAATTACCCGCTCTCGTCTTCCGGGCATGCACCACTTACTTATAAGTCGTTAATATTCTTATTTATAAAGGAATGAAAAACACAGAGGCGTCATCAGAAGCCATATTCATCACCGGTATCGACACCGACGCCGGTAAGACTTTCGCAACGGCTTTTCTTGCCGGAATCCTGGCCAACGAAGGTTATAGCGTTATAACCCAGAAATTTATCCAGACCGGTTGCAAGGATACCTCGGAGGATATAGAAGCACATCGCCGCCTTACGGGATCGGGTCCGCTTCCGGAAGACGCCGAAGGCCTTACAGCGCCCGTGATATTTTCATATCCGGCATCTGCGCAGCTCGCCGCAAGAATCGACGGGCGCGAGATCGACCTCAGCCTTATCGAAAAATGCACCCGAGAGCTTCTCCGGAGATACGACCGCGTGCTGATCGAAGGCGCCGGAGGTCTTATGGTGCCCATTACCGACACATATTTTGCTATCGACTATGTGGCAGAGCATCATCTGCCCGTGGTCCTTGTCACCAACGGGCGACTCGGCTCGATAAATCACACTATTCTTTCACTCGAGGCTATAAAGGCCCGCGGCCTTCAACTAAGCGCCGTGGTGTATAACGAACATTTCGACTCCGACGCCGTTATTGCTGCAGACACGAAAGGATTTATCGAAAGATATATTCAAAGGAATTTTCCGAAGGCAAGCTTTTTGACAATGCCCGACTGCACTGTTAAATTTGCATAATAATTCCTTACCGTTTCGGTATAATCACTAATTTTGTATAGTGAACAGTAAAGATTACATAATAAGTATAGACAAGGTTTCGCTCTCGGAACTTCCCACTATAACCTATCCTGCGGCTATTACCGTGGTAGATTCGGCTGCTGAGGCGCTTACAGCACTCCGCATCCTCTCCAAAGAGAAAGCCGTAGGATTCGATACCGAGACGCGTCCTTCATTCCATAAGGGGCGTACACATAAGGTAGCCCTGATGCAGATTTCCACCGCCGACCGTTGCTTCCTTTTCAGACTCAATAAAATAGGCATCTGCGAAGAACTAAAGGCTTTTCTCGAGAACCCCGAGGTTACGAAGATCGGCCTCTCGGTGCACGACGATTTCAGTGTACTGCGCCGCTCGTCCGATCTCAATCCGCAAGGCTTTGTAGACCTCCAGCATACGGTAAAGGAATACGGAATCACCGATATCTCCCTTCAGAAAATTTATGCCATAATCTTCGGAGGACGCATTTCCAAGAGTCAACGTCTTACCAACTGGGAAGCCGACACGCTTACTCCTGCCCAGCAGGCTTATGCCGCCCTCGATGCATGGGCTTGTCTGAAAATATACGATAGCCTCAAGAGCGGCTCATTCAATCCGCTCACTTCCCCTTACCGCCATAAAGTGGAGGAATGTAAGGCCTCTTGAAATTTCAAACCCGGGAAGATGAAAATAAAACGATCCACACTTATTCCCGCAATCCTTCTGGTGTATCTCGCCGTAATGTCGGTAATCGGCTACGGAGGATACTCCAAAGGTAACATGTCTGCTCTCGAATATTTCGGCATCATCGCCGTGACTTTAGTCGTGATCATTCTCCTTCATTTCAATCTCAAACGGCGCGAGCGTCTCAGACGAGAACGAATGGAAGATATCGCGCGTAATTCAGGAAAACAATAATAAAAAATCATACAACAATGGCTCACAAAGCACTTCTTATCATTCTTGACGGCTGGGGCATAGGCAAGCACAACCATGCCAACGCTATCTACAACACTCCCACTCCTTACTGGGACTATCTCCTCAAAACCTATCCTCACAGCGAACTCCAGGCAAGCGGTGAGTATGTGGGTCTTCCCGACGGACAGATGGGTAACTCCGAAGTAGGTCACCTCAACATCGGCGCCGGCCGCATCGTATATCAGGATCTCGTAAAAATCAACAAGGCCATTGAGTCGGGCGAAATTCTCAATAATCCCGAAATCAAACGTGCCTTCGAATATTGCGCCACCACCGGCAAAGCCATGCACTTCATGGGTCTTACCTCTACCGGCGGCGTTCACTCTTCGCTCGAGCACCTCTTCGCTCTCTGCGACATCGCCAAGCACTACAACCTCAAGGAAGTGTATCTCCACTGCTTCATGGACGGCCGCGACACCGACCCCCGCAGCGG
>CAYYQS010000103.1:0-8390 GCA_964472555.1 uncultured Bacteroides sp. | reverse complement strand
GTGAACTCATCGTTCTACAACCGCTCGTGGGCTAACTCTAACTACTTCGGATCGGGTATGGGTCTATACCCCTATTCCGGATACAATAGTTACAACTACAGCGACTACTTCCAGAGCAGCTACGAGAACTCTCTCGACCCCAATAAGGTGCTTCAGCTCGTAGGTGTGAATGTCGGCTTCGGTAAACGTCTCAAATGGCCCGATGACTGGTTTACTTTCACTGCCGAACTCGGCTACAACTGGTACTACCTCAAAAACTGGGATTACCTCTACTACATGAATAACGGTACTTCGAACGCTGTCGTGCTAGGCCTTACACTTGCTCGCAACTCTATCGACAATCCTATCTTCACCAGAAGCGGTTCGATGTTCTCGCTCAACCTGCAGATTACACCTCCGGCACAGCTCTTTACCGGAAAGCGTGATTGGAAAAAGCTTGCAGAAGAGAATACTCCCGACTCCAAGAAGCAGCTCTATCAGTGGATCGAGTATTGGAAGCTACGCTTCAAATCGCGTACCTATACACCTCTGTCGACAAATCCCCAGTGGACACCCGTGCTCATGACCCGTTTTGACTTCGGTCTGATTGGAAGCTACAATAAATATCTCAAGACGCCCTTCGAAACATTCTATGTCGGTGGCGACGGTATGTCGGGTTCTTATACCTATGCAACTGAGACTATCGCACTGCGTGGTTACGATAACGGCAGCCTCACTCCCTGGCAGAGCGAGGGTTACGCTTACACGCGAATGGGACTTGAGCTCCACTTCCCGCTCATGCTTCAGCAGTCTACCACTATCTACGCCCTTACATTCGTAGAAGGTGGTAATGCCTGGACCTCTGTTAGCCAGTTCAATCCCTTCTCGCTCAAGCGCTCCGCAGGTGCCGGTGTCCGCATTCAGCTCCCAATGGTTGGTCTGATGGGTATCGACTGGGCTTATGGCTTCGACAAGGTAAACGGAGAGAGAGGCGGCAGCCACTTCCACTTCATCCTCGGTCAGGAATTCTAAACCTTTTGCGCTCTTCCGCGTCTTATTGGTATAATCTTAATTTTAGAAGTTATGAAAAAGACATTTATAGCACTCCTGTTGGCACTCGTTGGCTGTGTGGCTGCTTCCGCACAGAAGTTTGCTCTGGTAGACATGGAATATATATTCAAGAACGTTCCCGCCTATGAGATGGCCAACGAGCAGCTCAATCAGCTGTCGCAGCGCTGGCAGAAAGAAATCGAGGCTGTGGGCAAGGAAGCCGAGACTATGTACAACAATTACCTCTCCGATAAAGTATTCCTTACCCCCGAGCAGATCAAGACACGTGAGGCTGAGATAGTAGCTAAAGAAAAGTCGGCGACAGAACTACGCTACAAATACTTTGGCCCCGAGGGCGAACTTTATCAGAAACGTCAGACTCTTCTTAAGCCTATTCAGGACGATGTGTATAACGCAGTGAAGAAAGTCGCCGAAGAACGTGGATATCAGACAGTGTTCGACCGTGCTTCGTCGGCTGACATAGTATACGCATCTCCAAGAATCGATATAAGCAACGAAGTTCTCGCGAAATTGGGATATTCCAATTAATTTACTTAATTTTGCATATCGCTTAACCGAATTATCAAAAAAATAAATTATACACCAAATCTTATGTTCAAAAAACTCCTTCTTGCCGTGGCTCTCGTTCTCCCCGTGAGCGCAATGGCTCAGAAATTCGGCGTTGTAGACCTTGAGTCTATCTTTACCGCTATGCCCGAAACCACAGAGATGCAGGCTCAGATTGAGAAGACCACAAAACAATACGAAGCCGAATCTCAGAAGCTCATGGATGAGGTCAACAACCTCTATGTTGAGTTCCAGAAAGTGGCAAACGATCCCAACACTCTCGAATCTATCAAAGAGCGTCGCCGTCAGGAAATCGAAGAAAAATATCAGAAAGTTGAGCAGTTCCGCAACAATGCACAGCAGGATCTCCTCCGTCTCCAGCAGACCCTCATGGCTCCTATTCAGACAAAGGTGACCGATGCAGTAAAATCGGTAGGTACTGAGGGCAGCTTCACTTTCATTTTCCCCAATGATCCCGGTCTGATCATGTATCAGGGTACCGACGTGATCGACGTTACTCCCGCCGTTAAAACAAAGCTCGGTATCTAAAAAATATCAACGATAAAAAGTTGAGGCCGCGTAGTATCTACGTGGCCTCGCTTGTCTTTTACGAAGGAAGTCTTGCACATTCGCGTAATTTTGACTAATTTTGGCAAAGATTACCAAAATTAACGGTAAACGGTCATTATCACGTATTAAAACAACTTATCGAAAATGGGAAACGAAGATGCCGAACGCATTCAGACCTCTCTCCTGAACCGACTTGAGAAGAAGGCACTTCTCTGGCTTGCCGAGCGACAGCCTGAATGGGTTACTTCCGATATGCTCACATACTTTGGCGTTGCAGCTGCGGTGCTATATGCAGCGTTCTGCTGGCTCGCAAATATCAATATTAACTATCTTTGGGCTTCGTCGTTCTGCCTCGTGTTGAACTGGTACGGGGATAGCCTCGACGGTACCCTGGCTCGTTTTCGCCAGACTCAGCGCCCCAAATACGGCTTTTTTATCGACCATTCGCTCGATGCTCTTACCACCTGTCTTTTCTGTATAGGCCTCGGTCTGTCACCGATGATGCAGATGAGTATCGCACTCTTCATTATGGGTGGGTATCTGTGTATGTCCATCTACACTTATCTTTCCACTATCATCATCGGCAAGTTCCGTCTCACCTATGCGAGCCTCGGCCCGACTGAAGTCCGACTTATACTTATCGCGGTTTATATTCTATATATCTATAATCCTTGGCCCGATGTCTACCTGCCTGTATTCGGCCAGCAGTGGACTATCTACGATTGCCTCGGTGGCATTGTAGCTGCCATTCTTTTCCTCATCTATATTGTGAGCATGAGCAAAGATCTCAAGATGCTCGCACGACTTGATCCTCCGAAAAAGTACCGTAAGCACTAATGGGCCTACAGGATAATAAGCCTGAAAAAAAACAACTGAGCGCGGTAAAGAAGAAGATTCTGTATAACGACGGCTTCTTCTTTACTTTGTTGCGCTCGAGTGTGTCGTCGCAGCTTTGTGGCTGGATCGATACCCTCACTGCTTTCCTCGTATTTTCATTACTTGATCTCACACCCTGGCTGTCGACTGCAATAGGAGCATTCGTCGGTGGTGTATGCAACTGTATCATAAATTATAAATACACATTCCATGCCAAGGGTGTGGAGTGGCGCACGGCTCTCACAAAGTTTGCTTTTGTATGGCTTGGATCTCTGTTGCTGAATAGCTTCGGAACGCAGGAAGTGTATTCACTCGTGAGAGACTGGGAGTGGCTTCACGATATAATGGGAGGAATAGCCAAGGACGGAACGTTCCTTGCGGCTCGTCTATTCGTGGCACTGTCGGTGTCGATATGCTGGAATTTCCTTTTGCAGCGTAATTTCGTTTTCAAGGCTACTCGCCTCGACCCGCACATCAACCGAATGCTCGATCGCCTGGGCATAGGTGTAAAGAAATCTGAAAAATAAGGGATCTTATGGAAACCAGAAAGAATCAATTCGGCGAGGATGTGTACGTCTTCGAAGAATATCCCAACGTGGAAGTCCGACCCGACGTGATCAACATGAGAGATGTGACCGACCTTGTGCCCAAGGCCGGTAAATATCCGCGGCTCGTAAAATGGCTTATGCACGCGTTCAAAATGGATGAGGTGAACAGGATACATTCTGCGTGGTGTAAGACCCCGGGTCCGGAATTTACTGAGCATCTTATTGTTGATGAGTTCAAGATACCGCTACAGGTCGACGGTATGGAAATCCTTGAGCGCTTCAAGGAAGGTCCGTTTATTACAGTTAGCAATCACCCCTACGGTTCTATCGACGGCATTGCCCTTATTTATATAGTTACCCGTGTTCGCCCCAAGTACAAGGTTGTTGTGAACATGATTCTCAACAAGATTTCGGCTATGCGTCCCAACTTTATTTCGGTCGATCAGTCGGCATCCGACGATCCCGAAAAGAGGGCCGTGTCGGTCAATGGCGTGCGGGAGGTAATTTCGATGTTGAGAAGAGGCGAACCGGTCGGATTTTTCCCGGCAGGAGCTATTGGAATGACCGACAAAGACGGTATCATAGTCGACCGTCCGTGGCGATCGGAGGTGCTTCAGATTATTCAGAAAGCCAAAGTGCCAGTGATACCTATCTATTTCCACGGCACAAACTCGCGCTTATTCAATTTCCTCGGTCATCATTGCGTGCCTCTTCGCACGGCATGGCTTGTGCGTGAGCTTATGAAGAAGAAAGGTAAGCCAATGCGCGTCAGCATCGGCGAGCCGATAAGTGTGGAGAAGCAAGCAGAGTTCGCAGGGGATTATGAAGCGCTCGGCTGGTATCTTCGCATGCAGACCTACGACCTCTCCGGCCGTCACGTGACTACGCTGAGCAAATAACCTCCTTGGTTCAGTAAGAATATATCTTATTGTCGCTGGTGACGATGATGCCTTGAACTCCTGTCTCAGCAAGCATTTGTTTTACAGCAACGGTGTCGCCCATGGCCATGCAAGCTGTGGCAAGAGCATCGGCTGTTGCGCAGTTGTTGGTGAAAATCGTTGCTGAAATTATGTCGGAAACCACCGGGTAGCCGGTGATCGGTGAAAGTGTGTGACCTATGTGACGCCCTTCATCATCGCTACGGTAGCGGCGGTAATTGCCCGAAGTCGCTATAGCTCTTCGCTCAGGTCCGAGTTCGATCACGCTCAGGCGGGTATGTCCAGATCCTTCGACCGGCGCGTCGATCTGTATTCTCCAAGGTTTGCCTTTCGGATTATATCCGCGTGCGAGAATCTCGCCGCCGATTTCCACCAGATAGTCTTTGCATCCGTAAGTTTCGAGCATCCGTCCCACGCACTCCACACCATAGCCCTTGGCGATAGAGGAGAAGTCGAAGGAAGTGGACTCTGTCTTTTTGGTTAAGCGGTTATCGGGCGAAATAGAGCAGTCCGTGATTCCTACATTAAGAAGCGCTGCAGATATCGAAGACTCATCGGGGAGTGTGTCTACATCCTTTCGACCGAAGCCCCAAAGATCAGTTAGTGGTGCGATAGTTGGATCGTAGTATCCGCCGGAAACATTGCAAATGAATGTTGCAAGATCGAAAACCTCTTTGAAGTCGGCACTGACAGAATCTGTGAGTCCTGAGTTGATTTTAGAAACTGTAGAACTTTGATTGAACATCGAGAGTTCAGAATCAATCCGGCGGAGTTCCGCTTCTATACAAGTGTCAAGATTCCTGTCGGAACTGTAGACAATATGGTAGGTTGTACCCCAAGTATTGCCGTCGGTAGAAAAATATTTCTGCCGACAACTTGCAAAAGTCAAAATTATTACCGAAATTAGCGGCACAAACAATATACTCTTCTTCATATTCTGAATTTTACAGCCACAAATTTACTAAATTTTTTCTCAATTTCGAACCTGCAGTAATATCAACACGTTGACTATATAAAATAACATTTACCAACCTTCTAACTCTGGATATAATATGCGTAGCTATATTTTTCTTGCCGAAGGCTTTGAGGAAATCGAAGCTCTCACTGCAATCGACGTGATGCGTCGGGCCGGTATGGACATCAAGTCGGTATCTATCACGTCGGAGACTCTAATCACCGGCGCACACGGAATAACTGTCAAGACAGATTTAACTTTCAAGGAAGCGGATTTCGGAGGCTCCGAGTGGCTGATCCTCCCCGGTGGTCTTCCCGGTGCCACAAATCTTGCGTCCGACGAAGCTCTGTGCGACCTTCTTCGCGTTCACAAAGGAAAGATTGCGGCGATATGCGCAGCTCCTGCAGTGGTTCTCGCACCTCTACATCTGCTCGATGGAAAGGAAGCAACCTGCTATCCGGGCTTCGAGGAGCAGTGCGCAAAGTATGGTGCTAAGATGCGCGATAGCCAGGTAGTCGTAACGGAGAAGATCATTACAGGTAATGGTCCGAGCGCTGCTCTCCCGTTCGCTCTTGCTATCGTTGCATCGTCGCTCGGCGAAACCGTTGCCAGAGAAATCGGTTCAGGTATGCTTTACTATCCCAAGACCCAGAATTTCTATTTCTGAGAAATAGCATAAGATTTTTTTGCCGGGTTCACGCGAGGCTGTATGGCCGGGATGTGAGCCCGGTTTTTTCGGGGAAAGACTTGCCGGATTCGTTTCTTTTGAGTAATTTTACATCATTATTGAGATTATTTATACTTAACTAATTTACGACACACCTAACAATATCATGGCAAAACTACATCATTTAGCCATTGCTGTAATTGCAGCAGCTTCTGTGTTTCCTGCTGCAGCACGTCAGGAAAGCCCCAAAGATAAGGTAATTCTTCATGCCTGGTCGTGGAGTCTCGACACTATAGCCGCCAATATGAAGCAGATTGCGGATGCGGGATATGACTTTGTGCAGACATCTCCGGTACAGACATGTTATGTCGGCGACGGCGGAGGAATGGCTCTGTTCAGCCAACCGGGCGATGAAGTCCAGGGAAAATGGTACTATTACTATCAGCCGACCGACTGGAAGATAGGTAATTACATGCTCGGCGACCGCGATGATTTTAAGGCAATGTGCGACAGTGCCTATAAATATGGCGTGAAAGTGATAGTCGATGTGCTTCCCAATCATACTGCGGTAGATCATACCGCTGTTCTTCCGGGGCTCGATAATGCAGTCGGAGGCCACGAGAACCTCTATCACGCAAATGGTTTCACTCCTATCACAAAATGGAACGACCGCTATGAGTGTACAACCGGAGAAATGGGTGGCCTTCCCGACGTAAATACCGAAAATCCTGATTTTCAGTATTACTACCTCCAGTACGTTAACGATCTTATCAATCTCGGTGCCCGCGGCTTCCGCTATGATACCGCCAAGCACATCGGCCTGCCTTCCGATCCTCTCGACGCCAAGGCAACCCGGAATGATTTCTGGGACGTTGCTACAGGACGTAAAGGTGTGAAGGGTCTGTCGCTTCTTATGCCCGACTCCATTTTCATCTATGGAGAAGTTCTTCAGGACCGGAATGTGAAAGAGACTGAGTATGCCGAGTATATGGATCAGACTGCGAGCGGCTATGGCCATGTGCTGCGCGAAGCTCTTGAGAAAGGCACTACTGCCGATCTTAATCTCGCCGATTGGCGTCATCCCGTAGATCCCGAGGCTCTTGTTACATGGGTTGAAAGCCACGACACCTATTGTAATGCTCACGAGTCCGCGGGTCTCACGGACGATCAGATCCGCGCAGCCTGGGTGTTTATCACTGCTCGCGACGGTGGAAATCCTCTTTTCTTCAGTCGCCCTGCAGGAAGTACCAGAGAGAACTACTGGGGAACAAACCGAATCGGCAACCGTGGTAACGATGAATTCTTCCACCCGACAGTCGTAGCCGTCAACAACTTCCGCCATGCAATGTCGGGTCAGCCCGAAGGTCTTGTCTTCTCTGAAAACGGAGCCGTCGGAGAAGTTACCCGCGGTACGGCTGGTGTGGCACTCGTGAACTTCTCTTCCGAAAAGCAGAAAGTGAAAATGGCAACGACTCTCCCCGACGGAACATATACCGACGCACTTTCAGGAGCTACATTCAAGGTTAAGAAGTCTACAATCGAAGGTAGCCTCGCGCCTCTTGGCACTGCAATTCTGTACGCTGAATAAGTGCACGATCTTATTGTCTTACAATATGTATTAGCGAAATTGAAGACGTTGTCAGGAAGTGATTGCAAAATTTTTTCCACAATGTCAAAGTTCTCTTCGCTGCGGAGTGTAGGAGGAAGTGGTAAGTACGAGTTATTAGTTATGAAGTACTATGCACTGAATCCTATCGTGTGCGGGGCAGCTGCCGCGTAGGTGTAGAAGATGAGTTGCTCCGGTGGGAGACTCGGCTTCTTTGGCGGCGAAGAGACTGGGAATAAATAGTATACGATTTTAGGAGTGGCCTCCACAGGCTGCTCCTTTTCTTCGGGTTCTTCTTTTTTCTGTTTATAGAGTGCGCGGTAGCCGCTGATGGATATTTCGCGTTCCCATTTGGGAGGGAACTTGGGGATACGAGTGCCTGAACATGTGTGGTAGATGATCATGTAGCAGGGGAGGTCGAGGTATCCGGCGAAGGCGTAGCGGTGAAGGATGTCGGCTTTCTTTGGGGAGAGGTCGTGCGCGTAGAGGATTTTGAAGGATGTTCCTCGCAGGGCGTTGGGTCGGCGCTCGGAGGCGATAGCCAGGGGGCGGCGGACGAAGCGGAATTTTAATCGATAAGCGTCCTTTATGCTTTTGTCGAGGATAACGAGGTCGGTACCGGGGAGGAGGGTCA
>CAYYQS010000102.1:0-8470 GCA_964472555.1 uncultured Bacteroides sp. | reverse complement strand
CATGAAAATTACCGCATTCTCAAGGATTTCTTTGCAAGAGAACTTCCCGGTTTGATAGTGTGCCCGCTCGAGGCTACCTATCTCGTGTGGGTCGACTGCCGCTGCCTCGGCATTAAGTCTGAAGAAATCGAAGAACGTCTGCGCCACAATGCCGGAGTGTGGCTCAATGCCGGAACTCACTACGGTGCCTCAGGCGAAGGCTTCATGCGAATTAATATCGCCTGCCCACGCGCCACCCTTATGGAAGGGCTGCGACGCATCAAGGCAGGCGTTGAGGGTTTGTAAGACCTAAATTAATTTATACCTTTTTATATCGGGAGTGCCGACGAAACGGCGCTCCCGTAGCTTATACGGCACATCAGTGCGGTAAGGTCTATTACCGGTAGGGGCCGGAAGCGTAGAGGCGTGTCGGCCGTGCGGACGGCTATGATGCCGCGGAGGGCTCCCACTGCCATACCGAGCATGGTCATCATCAGTTTCCCCCCGAGGACCACTTCCTCGCCCTGCACGGTGATGTGCTCTGCAAGTTTTTCAACTTCAAATGTAGATACCGATGTGCATGCAAGCACGCGCGTGCGGATAAGACCGAGCACAGCTATATACGAGCACGACACAACAAGGCTTATCATCGAGCGGTCGAGATCGGGAACGACCCTTACATTAAGATCGACGTTAAGTGGAGTTCGTCCGAGTCGCTTCAGGGCACGGCGGTTTATTGCAGTAGCACCCTGCACTTCGCGAACCGACAGTAGGTTGAAATTTATACTTGTTTCTTCCATGGCAATGAGATTTATCCGGCCGTGAATTTATTTGTGGCTTTAAAGGGAACGGTTGATAAGACTGAAAAGTTTCGGACGGATATTAAGTTTGTTGAATGCGGAGTTGTCGCGTGTGGGGTACACACGGTTGGTGAGGAACACGAAGATGAGATCCTGCGAGGGATCGACCCAGAACACAGTTCCGGTGAAGCCGAGATGACCGAACACCTCGGCGTTGGCTTCCTCACATGTTGGCGAGTTATCGGGATTCTCAACATCCGGTTTATCGAAACCCAGACCACGACGGCATGTAGGACTCTTTGCAGTCGTGAACAGTTCGGCAGTCTCTTCCGAGAGAATGCGGTGTCCGCCATAAGTACCTCCGTTGAGAAGCATCTGGCAATATTTGGCTATATCGGTAGCATTACCGAAGAAACCGGCGTTGCCCTGCACTCCTCCCGAGAAGTTGGCAAGCTCGTCGTGTACATAGCCTTTGAGGAGTTGTTTGCGGAGATAGGTGTCGTTCTCTGTTGGAGGAACATTGTCTGCTCCGATAGTAGAGTGCGGGCGATAGGCGCTCCGGTATGCTCCGAGTGGACCCCATATTTCAGCCGCGACAAACTCATCGTGCGGGCGACCCGTGGCACGCTGCTCAAGATCCATAAGAATCGAAAAGTTCAGACAGGAGTAATTATAGTTCTTGTTGGCACGCAGGGGGATATTGTAGATCCTTCCCATTACGGTGTCGTATGTCTCCTTTCCCATGAAAATACCCTTGGCTCCTTCGATTGGGAAACGATCGCTGCGCTCTTTGGCGAGGATGTCAGTGCGGAGCTTGGCTGTATTATTGCCGTATGCCCCCCGCTGAATCTTTATCGAGTGGTTTGCATCGGCCTTGGATGTAATGAGCTTGCCCTGATAAGTGTTGGAGTCGAGCATAGTGTAGAACATGTTGAGCGCGGCAGGCATGCCCGTCTCGTGGAAGAGGAGCTCCTTGACTGTAATTGACCCCTTGGCGGTGTCGGGGAGCTCGGGGACGAGCGTTGCAAGGTCCTGCTCAAGGTTGAGAAGACCCATATCATAGGCTTTCATAATGCCCGAAAGCGTACCCGTCGCTTTAGAAACCGACGCGAGGTCGTATGATGTCTGAAGATCCACCTTGCGACTATCCGGCGCAGTGGTAAAGCGACCGAAAGCCTTGTTGTACACAATATTGCCATTCTTGGCAACGAGCACCTGGCATCCGGGGAAGGCTTTCATGTCCAGACCCTTGCGAACGAGAGCGTCGATGCTGTCGGTGAGCCATGCGGCCATACCTTCCGCTGAGGGAGAAGATACACCGAGGCGGGTCTTGGCAAGCTCGATGCCTGTACCCATAGGAGCTAAACCTTTAAGATTGACGGGAAGTTTGCCATTTACGCTGACACCACCGAATAGTGCTTCTGCTGCACTCACGCGCGATGCGGCGATGTCATCGTAAGCAAGCAGGAGAGCCTTGGGAGTGGCAAGAGATGCGGAGAATTTCTGCATCTTGTAGGGATTTGTGAAGAATACGGCGATCACAGGCTTTTTGGCTGCCTTGACAAGCGCCGCAAAATTCTCGCGTGTCGCGGATTTGTCGTTATATACGCCCACTACTATCACTTCGTTGGCGTTGATTTTAGCGAGGGAGGCAGCAGAGAAAGCCTCTCCCATGGTGTAGTGAGGCTCAACCTCGGCATAGAGGCGGCATGTCTCGGTGAAGTCGTTGTGGCCCTTGGCTCCGAGATTCACCACGGCTACTCGCTGCCCGGGAGCCATATCGAGCGGTAGAATATTGCCCTCATTTCGCAGCAGAGTCATCGAAGCGGCGGCCAGTTTCTTAATGAGAGCCTCAGTCTCGGGAGTATTAACCTGTGCTTTGAGTACCGACGCCGAAGCACACTTGTCGGCGTTTAGAGCAAGAAGATATTTATACAGGAGTACATGCTTGCACCTCTCCTCGATAGTTGCTGCAGAAATTTTACCGTTCTTCACCGCAGCTGCAATAGCATCGATAGCCTCTGCCGGGCGAGAAGGATTGAGAAGCACATCCGCTCCGGCGTCGAGAGCCGCAAGAGCATTGTTGCGCCCCTTGGGATCAACGGCGCCCTTCATGGCCAGTGCATCGGTATACAAAAGACCCCGGAAGCCAAGCTCGTCGCGAAGCAAACCGGTGGAAATAGGCTTTGAGAGTGAAGCGGGAGTACCCGTGGCATCGAGAGCGGGAACAGAAATATGGCCTACCATGATTCCCGAACGTCCTGCGTCGATAAAATCGCGGAACGGTACCAGATCGGTTGCGTCGAGGGTTGATCTCGAATGATTTACCGAAGGAAGTGCCTTGTGTGAGTCGACATCAGTATCGCCGTGACCGGGAAAATGCTTGGCTACGGCCTGTACTCCTCCATCCTCAAGGCCAAGAGAGTAAGCTGTGGCAGCTTTAGCCACACGCACGGGATCTTCTCCAAACGAACGGTAGCCGATCACAGGATTCGACGGATTGGAATTGACGTCGGCGTCGGGTGCGAAGTTGACGTGCACTCCGGCAAGACGGCATTCGCGTGCCATTTCCTTGCCATAATCGTAAATCAACCTATAATCGCTGATAGCGCCGAGAGCCATATTATGAGGAAAGCGCGGAGCCTCCTTGATGCGCATTGAAAGTCCCCATTCGCCGTCGAAAGTGATAAGCAGCGGCACTTTTGCAAGTGACTGGGCGTAGTTGATCATGGCCGAATACTCCTCGTATGATCCTTCGGAGAAAAGCAGACCTCCGCATCCGTCGGTCTTAACGAAATTCCGGATTACCCCTTTCGACGATTCGCCTCCCTTAGGGTTGACCGTAGGGAAAACGAGCTGAGCTATGCGCTGACGCTCTGTAAGGCTATTGTATACCGAGTCGACCCATTGGGCCGCTTCGGCCGGAGCGTTCTTTTCAAGATCGGGGATTACAGCCGACGCCTCGGGGGCGAATGCAGCCGCCACGGCAACTACTGCCGAGATAAGATAATTGTGCTTCATGGTTATTTCTTTTCAGACCAGCGGGGAGCGGCATCGCCTCCCATAGGCCTCTTGCTATCTATAATATATGTGATAAGTTCTTCAAAAACGGGTTGGTCGCCCTGCGCTACAATATTACCGCGTGAGAGGCCGGTCATATAGTCGCCTCCCTTGGCAAGATAATCGATAGTAGCCACACGATAGGTGCGGTTGGGGTCGAGCGGACGACCGTCGATAAGAATATCTTCAGCATGATTATGATCCTTACCTTTAACGTAGCGCGCCGAAACGTTATGGCTCACACCATTACCTTCGGTAAGCGCCATTACGTCGAATACTTCCGCAAGATCAGAACCTTTCACATCCACCACCGTAACGAAGTTGCGGAACGGCTCAAGATTGATAATATGTCCTTTCGACACCTTCCCGGCGGGCAGGTCGATGCGGAGGCTGCCCTTGTTGGCGATTGCCAGATCGGCCCCCTTTCCGAGAGCTTTTCCCCGGTCGAAAATAAAGTCGGAGAAGTAGTTGAGTAATTCGGGAGAATCGGCTGCAAGCGCGTGAGGAGCCTCACCTATCCAGTCGTGCATAAGCGAATCCACACCCGCCGAATAGCCTGCTATAAGAGCTTCAAGCTCAGGGTCAACGAAAGAATCAAAACGGTTGTCAACCTTGATCAGCTCATATTTCGGACGTCCACCAAGACCGAGGCTGTCGAGATTGATCTCAATGCGGCCGATGCTACGACCGTACTTCCCTGCCTGAACCACGAGCACTTCCTCTCCGTCGAGGTTCCGGAGCCGTGAGCGGCGTGACCCATGATCCGTCGTTGGGTCGATAGTATCGTGCGAATGACCTCCGATAATGATATCGATACCGCGGGTATTTGTAGCGAGAATAGAATCGCCTATCAGTCCCTTGGGAGCATATCCTATGTGGGTAAGCGCAATCACGGCGTCGACACCCTCGTCAGAGCGCAACTTCTGCGCCGTGAGATTTGCAGTAGCAACAATCGGCAGAAATTCGAGACCATTGTAGTTACCCTCGGCAATCATTCCCGTAGGATCGAGATTGATGCCTATGATACCTATGCGCTTGCCGTCATACTCCTTTATTGTATAAGGGCTGAAAACACCCGCAAGCGGCGTTGCATCGAAATTATAATTGGAAGAAATCTTCTCGGCATCGGAATATGCGAGGATAGCGGCGAGCGAATCTATGCCGTTGTCGAACTCGTGATTGCCGAGGATGCGCACATCCACCCCGAGAATATTTGCAATCTCCTGCTCTACCCTTCCGCCATAGAGATAGAAGAAGAGTGTGCCCTGAACCATATCACCCGCATCTACAAGCAGAAAATTCTTTTCGGCAGCCCTCACGCTGTCGATCACGGCCTTACGGCGCATCACGCCGCCAAGTTCATCTTCACCCGACACGATCTGTGAATGAGTATCGTTAGTGTGGAGGATGACAAGACGGTTGTCGGCCGACGGCTTGGTGCACGCCCCGAGGCTGAGCATCGACGCTACTGCAGCGAGCACTATATTTCGTATCTTCATTTCACAAAAGGATTTTCTGCGAAGTTACGAAATATTTTTCACAACAGCCACAAGAAAAGCAGCCACAGAGTCACTTTTTGTTCAAAGATATTTTTCGGTGAGCTGACGGTATTCCGCAGTCGCACGGAACTCTCCGAGCCATGTGTTAAGCGAGTCCAGAAGTGCCGAGTCGCCGGGTGCCACGGCCCAGCACTGGAATTGATTGAAGGAGATAGGAGTGGATATATCAAGGCATGGATAATCAGGCGCAATCTGCTTGGCTATAGCCTCAGGCACAACCGCCTGCCTCACTTCTCCCAAAGCTGTGAGGATAGCGAGGTGCTCCGAGGAGTATTTCGGCAGAGTTTCAATGTAGATAGTATCGCCAAGCTCCTTGCTCATATTGCGAAGGCGCGTACCGAAAGGCGAACCCTCGGCAATCCAGACTGTATCGCCCCGGAGCAATTCCTGCGAAGTGACCGGGCCGCGGCCGCTAAGACTATCGCGCCGCTGGACCAGAACCTGCTTGTCGAGATACACCGCATCGGTGAGCGGAAAATACTCTCTCAGAGCTTTAGTGGCAGGGATAGAGGCAACCACCAGATTGTAGCGATGCTTGCTCAGGCCTCGGAAGGCTTCCTCAAGCTGCGAGAACGGATAAAAGTCAAGTGCCAGATTGTGCTTGGAAGCTATCGCTCGGAGTATGCTGTAGTCGAAGCCTTCGGCAGTATCGTTGTGAAGCGTATATGTGAGCGGACTCATCTCTATGGCTACGGCAAGAGTATCACCTCCCGGCTTTTCATAACGCACAGCCACCGCAGGCTTTGCGCTGATGTACCGGCGTATCATCCCCGCAGCCCCAAGTACGAGAATTATAATAGTTATTATAATGGGCAGACGCCCGATATTCTTTTTCATAATATAATATTTTATAATAATAACACCCTTGCGGGCTTCATAGTTGAAAAAATGCTTACCTTTGCAAAGCAAATGAAGCATCTTGCAGCATACATATTCACAGCATTGTCGCTCCTTACGGTTTTCGGCATCAAGGCACAGGACCGCGCCGATGGCGAAATTGCGCCTAAACCCAAGCCGCCGATATCGAGCCTGTCGTATTCCTGGAAGCTCATCGAGCCTCTGGGGCTACGCGAGCAGGTGCCTATGGATACGCTTCCGCTAAACTATTTCCGTCAGTCGATACCCTCTCTTGTAAGCGATGCTTGGGCTACAACCGGCAACCTCGGGGCGGAAGGAATGAACATGATTTTCGACGAGCGTGCGGCCATGAGCGACTTTTTCTTCCGCGATGCCCTCACACACTGGATGCCCACGGTAAGCTCCATGCGGTTCTACAACACCCGCATTCCCATGACGCTCCTGTCGTTCAACACCTCTGGTGGTCGCGACAATTCGCAGGAGCGACTCAAAGGCATCTTCTCCGGAAACATCAATCCAAAAGCTCAGGTAGGAGCTCTCGTAGACTATCTTTACTCTAAAGGATCGTACAACTATCAGGCTACCAAAGACCTTTCGTGGGGCTTCTCCGGCTCCTATATGGGTGACCGCTACGAGATGCAGGCTTTCTACAACCACTTTAACCTCCTCAACAAGGAAAGCGGCGGTATCACCGACATGCTCTACATCACCGACCCGGCAGAAATTCAGGGTGGAGTGACAAGCATCGACCCTAAATCCATTCCGACGAATCTTACAAACGCCCACACCCGCCTCTGGGGCGAGGAACTGTACGTAAACAACCGCTACAAGGTAGGCTACTGGCACGAAGAAAAGGGCGACGACGATACTACGGTAGTCCGAACCTATATCCCTGTATCTTCTTTTATCTACACGCTACGATACACTGCCGCGCGGCATCTCTTCTATGACCCTCAGGTTTCGGAGACTCGCAAATTTTTCGAGAACACATACCTCGATCCCGACATGACCCGCGACAAGACCACCTACTGGGCCATAACAAACACAGTGGGAGTATCTCTGCTCGAAGGCTTTCATAAGTATGCGAAATTCGGCCTTGCGGCATACCTGACTCACCAGGTGCGCCGCTACAACCAGACACCCGATACACTCGACCGCTCGGATCCTGCAGCACTTGGTCTCACGCCATTCCCTGACGGTATCGGGCATATCGACCCTTCAAAAACGCAGCAGCTCGCTTGGGTAGGCGCCCAGCTCACCAAGCAGCGCGGAGCCTTGCTGCGCTACGAAGCGACCGCCGAACTCGGCCTGCTCGGCGACGCTGCCGGAGAGGTAAGAGTGAAGGGCGAAGTAGCCACTCGCTTCAGATTCCTCAAAGACAGCCTCGAAGTGAAGGCTTTCGGAGGTTTTCACAACGAGACCGCTCCCTATCTGATGCAGAACTACATCTCCAACCACTTCATTTGGCAGAACAGTTTCGGCAAAGAGCGCCGCGTGAATATCGGCGGTGAGATAAACCTCGGGCGAACCGACACACGCCTCCGTGCAAGCCTCACCAACCTGCAGGATCACATCTACTTCGGACCCGATGGCTTGCCGCGACAGTACGGAGGCTCTGTTCAGATACTTTCCCTCTCTCTCAAGCAGAATCTTCAGGCAGGGGTACTGCATTGGGATAATTCTATCAACTATCAGACGACATCCGATGCCTCCGTCGTACCCCTCCCGGCTCTTACCGTCTACTCCAACTTATACCTGCTCTTCAACCTGGCCACGCTCAAAGTGCAGTTCGGGGTGGACTGCGACTACTACACGCGCTACTACGCCCCCGCCTACCAGCCCGCCCTCGCAAGCTTCGTGAATCAGCGGGAAATGAAGCTCGGAAACTATCCCTTCTGCAACGTTTACCTCAACATGAAGCTAAGCCGCACACGATTCTACGTCATGTACAGCCATGCCAACAGGGGGCTCTTCGGCGGCAACGAATATTTCTCGGTGCCCTACTACCCTCTCAACCCCGCCCGACTCCAACTCGGCCTTTGCGTGGATTTCGCCAATTAAGTAATTAAAGCATAAATCATAATGATATCAGCCCCACGGCAATGCCGCGGGGCTGACTGTATAGGGTTGTGAGATTTTTTTTACTTCGAAGCGTCCGATTCGGGAGCGATGAGCTTGTAGCCTTTGCCGTGGATGTTGATGATCTCGATAGAG
>CAYYQS010000101.1:0-8528 GCA_964472555.1 uncultured Bacteroides sp. | reverse complement strand
CTAGAGAAGCGGGGATTTCTTCGAGAGTGTAGTCGGCACCCATTGTTTCATCGTGCCAGAAGATAGCCTTCATGGTGATGAGGTCGACAACACCCTTAAATGTCTCTTCAGCACCGATAGGTATCTGAATGGGGCAGGGATTTGCACCGAGAACGTCCTGGAGCTGACGCACTACTTCAAAGAAGTTAGCGCCGGAGCGGTCCATTTTGTTGACGTAACCGATACGGGGCACATTGTACTTGTCAGCCTGGCGCCATACGGTTTCAGACTGAGGTTCTACGCCACCAACGGCGCAGAATGTAGCCACGGCACCGTCGAGGACGCGAAGCGAACGCTCCACTTCGACAGTAAAGTCGACGTGTCCCGGGGTGTCGATAAGGTTGATTTTGTATTTCTCGTCGTTGTACTTCCAGAAAGTGGTAGTAGCGGCAGAGGTAATTGTGATACCGCGTTCCTGCTCCTGAGCCATCCAGTCCATGGTGGCAGCACCATCGTGTACCTCACCGATTTTGTGGGTAAGACCGGTATAGAAAAGGATACGTTCTGAAGTAGTTGTTTTACCGGCATCGATGTGAGCCATAATGCCGATATTGCGGGTATATTTGAGATGTTCGTCAGATTTAGCCATTTTGTATTTCTGAGGATGAGTTTGAATTCGACGAATAACCTTTTAGAAACGGAAGTGAGCGAAGGCGCGGTTAGCCTCAGCCATTTTGTGCATATCTTCCTTGCGCTTGAATGCGCCGCCCTGATTGTTGAAGGCGTCGACAATTTCGGCAGCGAGTTTATCGGCCATAGTCTTGCCACCGCGCTTGCGGGCATAGGAAATAAGATTTTTCATCGAAATAGACTCCTTACGGTCGGCACGGATTTCGGTGGGGACCTGGAATGTGGCACCGCCCACACGGCGGCTCTTCACTTCCACTGTAGGAGTAACGTTCTCGAGTGCTTTCTTCCAGATATCGAGAGCGCTGAGCTCTTCATTGGGAAGCTTCGACTTCACAGTCTCGAGAGCGGTGTAGAAAATAGTGAACGCGGTGTTCTTCTTTCCGTCGAACATGAGGTGGTTCACAAACTTAGTCACGCGGACGTCATCGAAAACGGGATCGGGGAGTATTACCCGTTTTTTAGGCTTGGACTTTCTCATTTTAGAGTGTCGTTGTTTTTTTGTTTTTGATCGCTTGGTTGCTTGCTTCGTTCATTCTTCAGCCAGCGTCCTCTGACGCTCTGGCTTACTCAACCAAAAGTATAGCTGCAAGAAATGCAAAAACGAGTTTAAAATAAAAGAATTTTTACTCGGGTGCTTTAAGATTCACTTCACCCGCCGGGGAGATATCGCCGACGACGGATTACTTCTTGGCTGCACCGGCCTTGGGACGCTTGGCTCCGTATTTCGAACGGCGCTGAGTGCGGTCCTTAACACCTGCGGTATCGAGGGTACCGCGAACGATGTGGTAGCGTACACCGGGGAGGTCTTTAACACGACCGCCGCGAACGAGCACGATTGAGTGTTCCTGGAGGTTGTGGCCTTCACCGGGGATGTAGGAGTTTACTTCCTTGCCGTTGGTGAGACGGACACGGGCTACCTTACGCATAGCCGAGTTAGGCTTTTTAGGTGTTGTGGTGTACACACGGACACACACGCCGCGACGCTGGGGGCACGAGTCGAGAGCGGGGCTCTTGCTCTTGTCTTCCAGAGCGACACGTCCTTTACGTACTAATTGCTGAATAGTAGGCATCTTAGTTTTGTTGCTTTGTTACTTTAATATCTTTATTCGTTTATTTCTCGTTTTCAGTGTTGGACAGTGACTTTCGCCATATACCCACAAAACCGCCCATTGCATTAACTATCAATCAGTTAGCAACGGAGCGGCGCGTGAGCGCACTGTTCAACGGCGCAAAATTACTAATTATTTCCCTAATAGCCAAATATTTTGCAAACTTTTTATCTGAATCAATATTGCTCGTTCTCATTAGGAAAATCCACCGACTTGACGTCGGCGATATACTGCCCTACCGCCTGATTGATGACCGAGCCGACATCGGCATAGCGGCGGAGAAACTTAGGCGCGAAGCCTTTGTTCATGCCGAGCATATCCTGAAGCACGAGCACCTGACCGTCGGTGCCGGATCCTGCCCCGATGCCGATGGTAGGGATAGTAAGCATCTCCGACACGCGCTTTGCAAGCGCTGCAGGGATCTTTTCAAATACGATAGCGAAACAGCCGATTTCCTGAAGCATGAGAGCGTCCGCTATGAGGCGCTCTGCCTCGGCATCTTCTTTGGCACGGACGCCGTAAGTTCCGAACTTATTGATCGACTGCGGAGTGAGTCCGAGGTGACCCATGACGGGGATACCTGCCGAGAGTATCTTCTCAATTGATTCGCGTATTTCGGCGCCTCCTTCGAGCTTGACAGCCTCTGCTCCACTCTCTTTGAGGATACGTACAGCCGATGCGAGCGCTATGTCGGAATTGCCCTGATAGGAACCGAAAGGCATATCGCAGACCACGAGGGCACGTTCTACTCCGCGACGGACGCAGGAGGCGTGATAGATCATCTGATCGAGTGTAATGGGAAGTGTCGTGGAGTATCCGGCCATGACATTGGCTGCAGAATCGCCTACGAGGATCACGTCTATTCCGGCCTCATCCACGAGGGTAGCCATAGTATAGTCATAGGCAGTGATCATTGCTATTTTCTCACCGTCGGCTTTCATTTTAGCCAGGCGGGATGTGGTTACTTTTTTCTTATTGTCTACTGTATTGGTTGACATAATTACATAAGTATATGTATAGATCAGAAACGTGTCGCGCCAGAGCCTTCCGGCTTTGGCGCGACAAAGTTAGTCATTTTTTTTGAAGTAGCCTCAACGCAGGCCGAGTTGTGCGAGCGTATCGATAAGCTCGGCAGTGGTCATGGAGCGCTGTTGGAGCAGACGGTCTACAAAAGCATGCACTACCGGCGGAAGCCCCGAATGGCGGAAAATACGGCTTACATACTCATTGCAGTGATCAAAGAGTGCGTCGGCTTCGTCTTGCTCGAGATCGCAATGCCGGGCTCCTTCGGAGCGCACTGCGAGACGCAGCGTATCCACATCGCCCGACGATAGTGGCTCATTGCGGGCCACCCAACGGCGGGAGGTGAGATTACCTAATGCCATGGATGTGGTCACGCGCAGATCGCGTACACTTTCTTCCCACAGTATCTTTGCCGACATGCGGGGGTTGCCGCGCATGCCGAAGTGGGATGCCATGCGCATGGTGTGCCCCGGCTCTGCATCCAGATCGATGCCGTCGAGCAGATCCTGAGCGTCGAGTGCCACAATTGTAATCGCCATACCGGCGATGCCGTATGATTTATCACGCTCATCGGCGTAACGTAGCGATGATTCGTTCATTTCCAAATTCGGTGTTATGTCTTGGAAGATAACGCTGCGGGCGGCGAATCAGTTCACCACAAGAATCTTCGCAACCGCGCCCGACTGACTTCCGGAGTCGTTCTGTGAAGCGAATACAAAGTAAACACCCGAGCGGACTCTCCTGCCGTCGGCGTCGCAGCCGTCCCAGCTTATCATACCGCCCTGAGAGCGGCCCTGGAAGAAGACGTTTCCGGCAGCGTCGGCAATCTTGACGAGAGAGTTATCCATAAGACCGGTTACCGTTATCCAGCCGGTATAGTCCGGACGCACAGGATTAGGATATGCATATACATCGGAGTAATCGGCCGAGGCGGGTGCCGAATCGCCGTCGTACACAGCCAGACCATTGGTGGTGCCGAAGTACACCTTATTGCCATAAGGCTCTACGGAGACACTTTCCACAATATTCGAGGGCAGCGCCGAATTCGAAGTGGTGAAGTTATGGAGAATCTTCGTACCGTCGCTATTCACGAGGTATACACCGGAGGTTGCCGTAGCAAGCCATTTGCGGTCGGATGCATCGACGGCCACTCCGTATACCGATTCGTTGCCGAGGAGATAGTCGCCGTAGTTCGTGCCGTCGTTACGCGGTACAATCGGACGCTTTACACGGAAGTCGGCGGTGAACGCATCGGCAGGATTGAACCAGAAGAGACCTGCATCGGAGCCAACCCAGATACGGCCCTCCGAATCCTCAGCGACACCCTGAATGTAGTATGGATCGAGGGGATTGCCTTCGGTGTCGGTAAACGAGAGGTGCTGAACAGATTTATCGTCGCCGAAACTCAACGGTGTGCCGTTGTCGTCGTACACCACAAAACCGGTGCTCGGCGATGCCGGAACGAATATCTTGTATTTGCTATGCTCGCAGAAAAGAGAGTAGGCACCTTTCGTCAGAAGCTTTTCCTTTTCGTAGAACGGGGGCACTACTACCCAGTCGGCAGCTGTAGTTTTGGTAAGATCACCCTTGCGTGCCTTCGCGGGGAGAATATAATAGTCGCCGATTGTATTTGAGCAAGCCTCGTTGAGATATCCGACTCCGACCCAAAGATTACCGTCCTTATCAATATTCAGATCGACCGTACGGGAGAGCCAGCGGTTTTTTCCGTCGGCGTCCAGAGTGGGTATACCGCTATTATATTTGTTGAACACATGCTCCAGATTTCTGTCGCGCAAAACGAGGACACCAGCGCTCGCGCTGAGCATGTAGATTCGGCCGGGATCATCGGGGTCTTCCACCACGTGGGAAAGAGCTGTGACACGACCGTCGCCCATATTCCAGTCCTGCCATTTGGATTTATATGAAGCAGCATTTATCAGAGTCACGTCGTAGGCCGTACCGTCCTCAATCATGTCAACGTAGCCGCTGGGACCATAGGATGTCTGATCGCCCGGATCGACGAAGCACCAGCTCGGCACACAATGGTTGATATAGAGGCGCTGGCCGTCGGGGCTCCACCGCATGCGTTCGGGAAGAGAGCCCGTAAGACCGTTGGGCGTAGGGATAGTCATAAGTTTTGTAGGAGTAGCTGAGCTTAAATCGTACTGAGTGGCTCCTGCACCGTTATCGCTCCACACCGATTTTGCTCCTAAGGTCGAGAAGGAATTCTGTGTTCCCTCCGGAAGGTCTATCGAAGTGAGGTTGCGGTCAGTGTCGATGATATAAAGCTTATTGGCAGTAGGAATTGCCAAACGTCCGTCGAGCATCGGATAGAGACCTTTTGCTCCGTCGACAATCTTCTGTGAGCTGATCCAGTTGCCAAACGAAATATACTCGACATTAGCAGCTGTCCCTATGATACTGACAAGGTATTCATCTCCGAGCATTTTGGTCTTGAGTGCATTTCTTACGCCCCACTCCGTAAATTTGGAGAGCTGGGAGTGAGAGCCTTCGAGCGGCGCATAGTAGATCTTATTATTAGTGCCGAACACAAGATTGCCTCGATGAACGTACACTTTGTTGCAGTCGGTATTGGTGATGCACGACTCTTTAACCTCAAATTTAGAGTCATCGTACACCACGAGGCCAAAAGCAGTTGCAATGTAAATCTTTCCGCCGTGGAAAGCGACGTCATTGATAGTGTGGGCGGTAGTGAGCACCGCGTTCTTGATTTCGGGAAGATTGCGGATCTTGCCGTTATCTTGAATTATATCAATGTTGCCGGTAGAATACGTCAGCAGCAGATACTTTCCATCCGGGTTGTAGTACATGGCTGAAATATCGCCGTTTTCGCTCAGGTCCGACGACGAATAGGTGTACATCTCATTGTCTGCTTTGTTATAGCGCTGGAGTGTGCCTCCTACAAGACAATACACTTTTTCGGGTGTCTCGATCACGTTTGTGAAGTTGTTGGAAACGTGAGGATACACCGTCCAGCGGCCCTGAGTCTGCTGAGCCCGCAGATTAGTGCAGAAGAGCAACAGGAGTGCACTTGCAAGGAATAAAGCTTTTCTAATCATTATCATATATGTGTTGAGGAGTTTTATCAGTGTTATTTAGTAGTGAGCGCGCCTGCGAGCAGGGCTACGGCTTTGCCTCGGTGACTTATAGCGTTTTTTTCAGCAGGAGTGGCATCGGCAAAGCTCACTTTCCATCCGAGCGGACGGAAAAGTGGATCGTAGCCGAAACCTTCACGACCCGAAGGCTCAGTCATGATTTCGCCTTCGACAGTGCCCTGAAACACTTCCGGAGCGCTACCGCCCCGAAGTAGAACAATAACGCAGCGGAAACGCGCTCTCCTGTCTGAAATGCCTTGAAGCCTGGCGAGCAGCAACTCATTGTTGGCCGCATCGTCGCCGTGGACTCCGGCATATCGTGCGCTGAGCACTCCGGGTTCACCCCCGAGGGCATCGACTTCAAGGCCGGAATCATCGGCAAAGCAGTCGTAACCGTAGCGGTCGCGCACCCACTGAGCTTTCTGAAGGGCATTTCCTTCAAAAGTCCCTGCAGTCTCGGGGATCTCGTCGTGACATCCTATATCCGAGAGGGAGAGCACTTCGTAGCCGGAGCCAAGCATCTGCCGTACTTCGGCAAGCTTATGGGCATTGTTGGTGGCAAAAACAATTTTTTCCATCAGAGAACTAACGTCGCTGTATATATAATTATTGTGTAACGCCCACGTATCAGCCAACTACAATATTCACAATCTTGCCAGGAACAACGATGACTTTCCGGACAGTCTTTCCTTCGAGCCACTTCGCTGCCGCAGGATCGGCAAGTGCGGCCGACTGTATCTCTTCGGCGGGGGCATCGGCGGGAACAGTGATGTTGAAGCGAGCCTTACCGTTGAACGACACAGCCATAGTGGCACTGTCTTCCTTCAGATAATCCTCCGAGAACTCAGGCCAACGGGCATCGCAGATTGTGCCTCCGTTGCCAAGCGCGTTGTGCCACAGATCTTCGGCAACATGGGGCGCGAAAGGTGCGAGGACAATCAGCAGATCGCTGAGTACGGCACGCGAATGGCACTTCTGAGCCGACAGCTCGTTGACACAGATCATGAATGCGGCCACAGAGGTATTGAAAGAGAAGGCCTCGATATCGGAAGTCACCTTCTTGATAAGCTTGTGGAGACTTTTGAGATTGTCGCGGGTGGGCTCGGAATCGTCGACGAGCAGTGTGTCGCCTTTCCAGAAGAGCGACCATAGTTTCTTGACGAAACGGAACACTCCGTCGATACCGTTGGTATCCCATGGTTTGCTCTGCTCTATCGGGCCGAGGAACATCTCATACAGGCGAAGAGTGTCGGCGCCATAGCGCTCGATCATGTCGTCGGGGTTAACGACATTGAACATCGACTTCGACATCTTTTCTACAGCGCTTCCGCACACATAGCCTTTTCCTTCCTCGGTGATGAATTCCGCATCGGCAAACTCAGGGCGCCAGGCCTTGAAAGCCTCGGTGTCGAGGATATCATTCTTCACGATGTTGACATCCACATGGATAGGTGTGGTGTCGTATTGATCCTTGAGGGGAGCCGATACGTAGGTATTGGTATCCTTGATTCGGTACACAAAGTTGCTCCGGCCCTGAATCATACCTTGGTTGATGAGTTTACGGAAGGGTTCATCTTCCACTACCTCGCCATAGTCGTAGAGGAATTTATTCCAGAAGCGGCTATAAATAAGGTGTCCGGTAGCATGCTCCGAACCTCCGACGTAGAGATCGACGCTGCGCCAGTACTCGTTTGCGTCCTTGCCCACGAGGGCTTCGCTGTTGTGCGGATCCATATAGCGCAGGTAGTAAGCCGACGATCCGGCAAAACCGGGCATCGTGTTGAGTTCGAGCGGATAGCCTTCGGGGGTTGCCCAGTTTTTGGCACGTCCCAGAGGAGGCTCCCCACTCTCTGTAGGCAGGTATTTGTCGATTTCGGGTAGTTCGAGGGGAAGGTCGGTGTATGCGGTCGGGATTCCGTCGACGTAGCAGATAGGAATAGGCTCGCCCCAGTAGCGCTGGCGGCTGAATATGGCGTCGCGCAGACGATAGTTGACTTTCACACGGCCGATACCGGCTTCTTCCACATATTTCTTGGCGGCCGCTATCGCTTCTTTAACGGTGAGACCGTTGAGATTGAGCGTCGAACCCTCGGAGTTGATCATGCGGCCTTCCTTAGCCTCGAATGACTGCTCCGACACGTCGGCACCTTCGATGAGCGGAATAATGGGGAGGTCGAAATGACGCGCAAAAGCATAGTCGCGGCTATCGTGAGCGGGAACTGCCATGATAGCACCCGTACCATATCCGGCAAGCACATAATCGCTGATCCAGATAGGCACCTTCTTGCCTGAAAGAGGATTTATTGCATAGCTGCCGGAGAAAACGCCGGTGACGCGTTTGTCGATCATACGTTCGCGCTCCGTACGGTGGCGGATCGAGGCAAGATACTCGTCGACAGCTGCACGCTGCTCCGGAGTGGTGACCAGATCGACGTATTTACTCTCGGGTGCAAGAACCATGAATGTCACGCCAAACACTGTATCGGCACGTGTCGTGAATATCTCAAGGTCGAGGTCGTCGCGACCGTCTACACGGAAGCGCATCTCGGCACCTTCGCTTCTGCCGATCCAGTTGCGCTGGGTTCCCTTGATGGAATCAGACCAGTCGATG
>CAYYQS010000100.1:3835-8663 GCA_964472555.1 uncultured Bacteroides sp. | reverse complement strand
ACCAGAACGGTCTTCAGGCTATCAAGGTGACTTTTGACGGCGGCATCCTCTTCCCCACAAACGGCTACACGCTCAACGCACAGGCTAAGGCCGACCTCTCGCGTTTCGCTGCTTCGCTCCAGAACAATCCCGACACGAATGTACAGATCTACGGTTTTACAGATAACACGGGTAGCTACGAGGTAAACCAGCGAATTTCGACTGAACGCGCCGACGCTGTTCTCTCTTACCTTGTAAACAGCGGCGTTTCGCCCACTCGACTTCGCGCGCAGGGTGTGCCTATGGCCGACTATGTGGCTTCTAACGAAACCGCAGCCGGGCGCGCTCAGAACCGACGCGTAGAAATCTATATCACGGCAAACCAGGCCATGATTCAAAAAGCCGAGGCTGGTACTCTGAACTGATAAAAGTAATTCACTCTGATACAATATTTAGCGTGCGCTCTCCGCCGTAAGGCCGGAGAGCGTTTGCTGTGCAAAATGGAATGAAAAGATTAAAATCAAGCAACTCGCGGCGAGTTTCTGGATAGTTTTTCAAGAATAATGCTTATCTTTGCGGTCGAGAACGACTCTCCTAACACATCAAAGTAATAAACCAAACACTTATAATTTTCCTGTGAAAAAAAATTACATCAATCCAAGCATGAAGATGAAAGCTGCTCTTGCGGCTCTCTTTATCGCCGCAGTTCCGGCGCTTCAGGCTCAGAGTTTCAGTGAAGGAATCCTTAATTATGAGGTTATCTCGGGTACAACGTGCCGCTTTACGGGGCTGTCGGAGGAAACTGAGAATCTTGTGATTCCCGAAAAAGTGACTTACAACGGCACCTCGTACAGTGTGACAGAAGTTGGCACGAATGCCTGCAAGGATCACGAAGAAATCAAGACCGTGGTAGTCCCCAACAGCGTGACGCTTATCAGTCCTAATGCTTTCTATGCTAACCGCACACTTAAGGAAGTGACTCTTGGCTCCGGACTGCTTACAATCGACCGTCAGGCTTTCGATGTTTGCAACGATATTACAATCGTCCGTTGTTATGCTCCCGAGCCTCCTAAAGCAAAGCAGCTCACATTTACGGCTACCGCACAATCGAAAGCAACCCTCTTCGTCCCCGCTGAATATGTTGATATCTACAAAGACGACTTCTGGGTGTGGGGATCGTTCAAAAGCGTTCAGCCTATAGTTGAGAATGTGAGTGAATTTGAAGTCGACGGCCTTTCCTATAAGGTGACAGAAGGAACGAACGTGACTCTCACTTCTATCACTTCTACTGCTGCCAACATATCCATTCCAGCCATTATCAACTACGGCGGCACATCGTTCACCGTAACTGAAATCGGCCAGGCTGCGGGCAAGGATCTGAGCACACTTATCTCGCTCTCTATTCCCGAGACTGTGACCAACATCGGCATAAACGCTTTCTATGGTTGCTGGAATATGACCGACCTCACCATTGGCTCGGGAGTACTCACAATCAACCGTCAGGCATTCGACGCCTGCAATGCGTTGACCACAGTAAAGTGCTTCGCCATTATTCCTCCTGAATGCAAAAATCTTGTATTCAGCGCATCCGCCACATCAAAAGCTACATTGAGAGTACCCGAGGAATCTATCAAGGCCTACGAGAACGACGTGATGTGCTGGGGCGACTTCAACACAATCATCGCTCTTGATGCTGAAGATCCGGAAAATCCCATCAATCCCGATCCTATTGATCCCAATGATCCTGAAGAAGGTGGAATCAAACTCACGGGTATCAGTCCTTCGAAGGGCAGCACACGCAGCTCTCTCTCCGTATTCAAGGTTGCCTTTGAAATCACAGAAGCTGAGAAGGAATACAATATGATTTTCCCCATTACGGGTCACACTTCCGGAATCCGTCTTGAACGTGAAGGCAAGGATCCTATCTATGCCAAAAGTGTGACGAGCGTAGAAGATTTCCCCGTGACAACCGTGCAGATCACTTTCCCTATACAGCGCGAAGACGGTGAGTACACTCTCATTATTCCCGAAGGATGCATCGGTAAATACCATTGGAACAATACACTTCAGAAAGATGAACTCATCGAAGGTATGGTAAACGCTGAAATTAAGGCTACATATACCGTTTCGAGCAATGTAGGTAATATCTTCTCCGACTACGTGATGAAGCCCGCCACCGGCAAGAGCCTGGCTGCAATCTCTGAGATTGAGCTCAGCTTCCCGAGCGCACCCTACGCCCTGAACATCAACAACTCACTGCCTATCATCCTCTCCAACGGTACTACTCAGTATCGCGGCGACATCGGCGGTTGGGGCAACGAACGCCGTCTTTCTTTCAGCTCGGCAACGGAATCGTATATCACTGTCACTGAGTTGGGTAAGTGGACGCTGACAATTCCTGAAGGTGTCTTCTCGGCCAATGGCGAGGAAAATGCAGAAATAATTGCAGAATATACCATTTCCGACGATATCGACTTCGAGTACAAATGCGATCCAGCCAACCTGAGCACTCAGGAAGTGCCCGAGGCTATGATCACCACTCTATCTATAGAGTTCCCCGATGCAAGTTCTATAGTATTCTCTCCGGCATACGATCCGGCACCCGCCTTCACAGTGAAATACGGCGACAAAGAGCTCCGCAAAGTAAATAATGCTCTTATTCAGGCAGGTTATCAAGCCGTTACAACAGCGGGCACGAATATCCTCGAAATCCGTATCAACACAACCGTACTGAGCGAGCCCAATATTCTCACTATTGAGGCACAGAAGGGTGCATTCAAGGTCGACGGCCTTGCATCTCCCGCAATCGACTACGCAGTAAACTTCGGACTCAACAAGAAGTACGACTACACCCTCACTCCTGCCAAGGACGGCACATACGAGTCTCTCGCTAAGTTCACAGTAGGTTTCCCCGAGGCCAAGACTGCCGTGTTCAACGAGAACGAAGCGTTTATCGTACTCTTCATGCTCGGCCACTCATGCACTGAGTATACATGCACCGCGGTTGAAGGAGCTGAATATCCCACGTTCGACATCATATTCGATCCCGCACCCACTTTCGACGGAGAATATTCATTCACTATCGATGCAAGATCGTTTATTCTCGACAAGTACTTCTACAGCCCGATCGTATCCGGTAAGTACACTCTCGGCGAAGAATCAGGTGTAGAAAACGTAAGTATCGAAAATGAAAATGTGACCGTATACACACTCGACGGTCGCATCATTCTCCAAAACGCTGACCGCGGGGCACTCTCAACCCTCTCTTCAGGCCTCTACATCGTAAACGGACGCAAGGTTTACATCAAGTAAACTTACTTTACATCAAAAAATGTCGGAGGCCGTCTAACACTCGTTTAGACGGCCTCCTTCACAAAATTCTGTACCTTTCAGAAAACTTAAGGATTATAAGGAATACATGTAAGGTTGTAAAGGCAATATAACGTTAGAATTCCACGACGGTGATTCCGGGGCCTCCGAAACGTACGTCTTCGTCGTGATAGGCGGAGACGGCCGGGACGGTGTCGAGATAGCGGCGGATGTACTGGCGGAGTGCTCCCGTGCCAGTGCCGTGAAGTATGCGTACCCGTGAAGCGTTGAACTGTATGGCGTCGTCGATATAGTATGTCACGGCTTGAACGGCTTCGTCGGCACGCATTCCGCGCACGTCGATTTCGTTGCTGAAATTGAGCTGGCGTTCTCTCGAAGAATCGGAGGTCTGGCCTGAAATATAGCTTACACCACCTTTTACGGCACCTGACGATGCCTGGCGAAGCGTGCGTTTGAGCCGGTCGAGTTTAACGGTAGTCTTCATCTGGCCGAATACTACCGTGGCATTCTTTCCGCTGATCTCTGCAATGGTTCCGACGGTAGAGGATCCTTCGAGCACTACGTTGTCGCCCACGGCGAGCGGACGGTCTTCTGTCGGCTTGAGAGCCTGAGGCTTTGTCTTTTTCTTCTTGGGTATTTTCTTATCAAGAAGGGGGTGGGCATTCGAATCCTGAGAATTTTCCTCAAGGTTGCGGCGCTCCTCCTCGAGTTTCTGACGTGCTTGCTTTGTGCGGTCTTTGTCGGCCTGCGAGGTGCGTATTTCGCGGATAGTACGCTCTATGGTGGCATTCGAGCCTTCGAGAATCTTGCGTGCTTCGTCGCGTGCCTCGGAGATGATTTCACGGCGCTTACCGCGAAGAGTCTCCATTTCGGTCTCGTATTTGGCGAGAACATCTTCGATCTGCTTCTCCTTCTGACGTATCGACTGGCGTTTATTTTCCCAGTAGCGACGGTCGCGTGCAATATCAAGGAGGTATTTATCCATATTCACGTAGTCGCTACCTACTATCTCACGTGCATCGGCAATAATATCCTCGGGAATGCCGGTCTTTCGGGCGATCTCCATGGCAAATGAGCTTCCTGGCTGGCCGACGGCAAGACGGAACAGCGGCTGCATCTTCTGGCGGTCGTAAAGCATGGAGCCGTTGACGAGGCCCGGTGTTTCCTCGGCAAACTGTTTGAGATTGTGATAGTGCGTGGTTATTACACCCCACATGCGCTTTTCGTTGAATTTCCGAAGCATAGCCTGCGCTATGGCACCACCTATCTGTGGCTCTGTACCCCCACCGAACTCGTCGATGAGGATGAGGGTCCGGTCGTTTCCCCGGGCGAGGAAAAACTTCATGTTGCGGAGGTGTGAGGAATAAGTGGAGAGGTCGTCTTCAATCGACTGGTCATCGCCGATGTCGATAAAGATATTTTCCATTATTCCCATGTGTGAATTGTCGTAGAGCGGCGGGAGGACACCACACTGGGTCATATATTGAATTATACCGAGTGTCTTGAGCGCCACGGACTT
>CAYYQS010000100.1:0-3735 GCA_964472555.1 uncultured Bacteroides sp. | reverse complement strand
ATAACGTCGGCGAGAGCTATGAGGATGCGCACTATCTCGCGACGCTCCTCTATACCGAGCTCCCGGAGCCGGTTGTTTGCTTCCACTACCTCGGCGGGTTCAATGAAAAATGTCTTTCCGGAAGCGGACTCATCGTGCACGATACCGGAGATCTTACGCTTGTACATCGGCGCGACAGGGATTACAAGACGGCCGTCGCGCACAGAAGGTGTTACGTCGGCTTCGAGATACCCTTCCCTGACGGCGGCAGCTATCACACGACGCATGGCCGAATTTATACTTCCGGCACAGGCAGCCATGGACCTACGGATTTCTGCGAGCTGAGGAGAGGCATTGTCCTTAATCTCGCCATGGCGGTCGATGACACGATCGATAGCGGCCGTGATGGTCGGAAAGGCATCAAGGTCGGCGGCAAGTATATCGAGGTCGGGGTAAGGGGAGGATACGTGGCCGGTAGCTTCGTCTACTTTGCGCAGCTTGGCAAAGAAGGATGCGATGCCTGCCATTGCCGCCAGAGAGGCACGAAGGCCCGGCAGCTCGCTCTCGGCGGGGAAAGTACCGGGCACACGGAGCGTGACAAGGAGCTGACGGCGGTCGTGGATGCTTCCGAGTGAGAAGCCTGAGTCGGAGGATATCACCGCAAGCATCTGGGCGGTCTCCGCAAGCAGACGGCGCACTGTAGTAAAGTCGGAAATGAAGGCCATTTCCTCGCAGCGGGACCGACCGAGAGGCGACGAACAAAGTTTCGACAGATATTCGCGCACACTGTCGAAACCGATCTTGCGTTCAATACTATCGGGATACGTCATAGGGCTATTTCTGCATCATTCTGGCAAGCGAACGCTTGTCCTCCCGCTCTTTAATAGCCTGGCGCTTGTCGTATTCTTTCTTACCGCGTGCAATGCCGATGACGAGCTTTGCGAATCCGCGCTCGCTGATAAAAAGACGGAGCGGTACTATGGTGTATCCTGCGTCGCGCGAAGCCTTGGCAATTTTATTGATTTCTTTTTTATTGAGCAAAAGCTTGCGGTCGCGGCGGGAGTCGTGGTTATTATATGTGCCGTAGAAATAAGTGGCGATATTCATATTCTTTACCCACACTTCGTTGAGCGACGACACGTAGCAGAACGTATCTACAAGCGATGCGTGACCGGTGCGGATACTCTTGATCTCCGTGCCGGTGAGAACGAGCCCTGCAGTGAAAGTCTCGACAATCTCGTAGTCGAAAGTCGCACGCCGGTTCTTTATGTTGATATCTTTAGGTTTCATTATATCAGAAGATAGAGAAGATAATATATAAACAACGGAACGGCCACAATTGCCGCTGCGCTGAGACCGATATATGCAAGCTGAGCGTCTTTACGAACTCCAAGATAAGGAATAGCCTTGTAGAGAATTAGTATTACATATATCGGGAGGAATTTGAGAATAACCAGATTCCATGGCAGGCAGTTGGTAAGCAGCTGTATGCATACCATAAGGCCGATGCCTACAACACTGAGTGTCTCAACCTTACGCTGAGAAGGTTTTTCATCGGTGAGGCGACCGAGGTAGAGCTCAAAGAGAAGTCTCGCTATGAAAATCGACACGAAGTAGGTGCCGAAATCGGCTACCGCCCGCATAAGAACGTGGGCGAGGTCGGCATGGCGGAGATATGCAAAAGCAAGAAACTCCGTGAGCGCGGTCAGTCCGAGAAGCGGATAGAGTCCACGGCGGGCGAGTTCCTCGGGATCGGGATCGCTCTTGCCGAGATCGTCCCATCCCGAAGCAGGTGCGAGAATAAGCTGGAGAAGATATTTAAGGAAGGACAACATAGGGTCTTTCGGGAAAATTATGGTGAATTAGACTACAAAGTTACGAAATATGAATCGTATTTGAATGGGAATTATTACTTTTGCAGAAGCAAAAATAATGTGCAAATACATAAATCGCATAAAATGATAAAAGGAATACTTTCAATCACCGGGAAACCGGGCCTCTACAAGCTCCTCAGCCGTGGTAAAAACGCACTTATCGTGGAGAACATCGCTACGAAGAAGCGCATCCCGACCTACCCTCACGAGAAGGTGATTTCGCTTGCCGACATCACTATGTATACCGAGCACGGCGACGAACCCCTGCCTGAAATTCTCGAAAAAATCTATGCACACACCGAAGGTAAAGCAATCGACATCAAGGGTTTTGCCAACGATGCTGCTATCCGTGCCTATTTCGGCGAAATTATCCCTGATTTCGACACTGAGCGCGTTTACACCACCGATATCCGCAAGCTCTTCAGCTGGTTCAACCAACTTATAGCCGCTGGCATCACAGAGTTCAAGGAACCTGAGGAAGAAGAGGAGGCAAAGGAAGAGACTAAGGAAGAGGAATCCAAGTAAGAACTTGCTTCTAACCTACACCGGGCAGCTCTATCTGATATCTTTCAGGTTGAGCTGCTCGAGTTTTACAATGCCGTTGACAATCGCATAGATAGTGAGACCGCTCAGGGAGTGGATGTCGAGCTTCCGGACTATGTTCTTGCGGTGAGTCTGGACCGTATTCACACTGATGAAGAGTTTGTCGGCAATCTCTTTGTTTGAGAACCCGCACACCAGTAGTGCGATCACTTCTTTCTCTCTTGCGGATAGGACTTCACCGTTTTGGACAGGAGTACTATCGGTGTGTGTCTGCTCTATTTCGTACTTATCCTCAAGGGCTTTGACGGCTGGAACGAAGAGGAGATCTTCGAGCTGACAATGCTTGCGAAGATCGCGCTCGCAGATAAATATATCGTAGAGAGCTATGTTTAGCTTGTCGGCAGCTTCTGTAGGGCGGTAATATTTAATGATGATATTCTTGAGTTCCTGCAGCTTGGAGTCGATAGCACTGTGTGAGCGTGCGAAATGCTCTATCTCGAAGTCGGTGCGTCTACGTCCCTGAAGGAGGTCTTCGACATAGCCGAAAACGCATTTGTTTTCGTGCTCGGTGTGACGGCGCACTTCGCCCATGTATTCGTCATAGAACTTGACAATTAGGTTGGCAACGTCGCTAACTCCCGACGTTTCGTTGTCAGACAGAATGGCCTCGATGAGTTTTCGCCGGATAGCGGGAAGCTGGAAATCAAGAAAATAGGTATGTACTTGCTTTAGATAACTGATAAGCTGACGGACAGACACTTTCGCCACAAAATGATCAGCTGCCTCGGTACCGAACTTGATGAAATTGGCCACGGCAAGGAAAGTTGGTACATCGACGCCGTTTTCAGTGCAGATATCGTGTATTGAGCACTCCCCTACTCCTAAGGGAATGCCAAAGCGGCACATCATCTGCAGGAGTGAGGGCTCATCGCAGATAAGCTCGCTCATCTTGTTCTTTTCGCTGTAATAAGTGACCATTGGCGTAATTTTAGTGCAAAATTACGGAAAAAAACTCATGAATTAAAGTACGGGAAAGTTGGCGGATTGCAAAAAAATGCGTAAATTTGCAGGCCATTACGAAAAAAGCGCCTTACCAGCGCCTTCAAGTAACAGAATAATACGTATTTAAATAGCTAATTAGCAATGAAAAAAGACATTCATCCCTCAAACTATCGCGAAGTGGTCTTCAAAGATATGTCGAACGACGAGATCTTCATCACCCGCTCAACCGTAGCCACCCGCGAGACAATCGAGGTAGACGGCGTCACTTATCCTCTCGTGAAACTTGAAATCACCAGCTCTTCACACCCCTTCTTCACCGGTAAGCAGAAACTCGTGG
>CAYYQS010000099.1:2465-8768 GCA_964472555.1 uncultured Bacteroides sp. | reverse complement strand
AAGGAACATATAGCTGATACCCTTGGCCATGATGGTGAAGTCCGTCAGCGCGGGCGAGTATACGGCACCGCCGGCGCAGGGGCCGAGGATTGCCGAAATCTGGGGAATGACACCGGATGCCATGATGTTACGCTGGAAGATTTCGGCATAACCCGCAAGGGCGTTGATACCTTCCTGGATACGTGCACCACCCGAGTCGTTAAGACCGATAACAGGCGCACCCATCTTCATGGCCATATCCATAACCTTGCAGATCTTAAGGGCCATAGTCTCCGACAGCGAACCGCCGAAAACGGTAAAGTCCTGTGCGAAAACATACACAAGGCGACCGTCGATTGTACCATAACCGGTAACGACGCCGTCGCCTAAGTAAGATTTCTTCTCCTGACCGAAGTTGGTGCAACGATGACGGACAAACATATCCAGTTCCTCGAAGGAACCCTCGTCCAGAAGTTGGGCAATACGCTCGCGAGCTGTATATTTGCCGCGTTCATGCTGTTTTTCAATGGCTTTTTCACCGCCACCGAGACGAGCCTCTGTGCGAAGCTCAATGAGTTCTTTTACTTTTTCAAGTTGGCTGCTCATATAGTTGCAGTGTATGTGATTACTAATGGTTTATATAATGATAACGCCGCTGAGAAGCACCATTCACGTTGTTCTCGCGGCGTCGGGGCGACCGCGGGCGCGGTCTTATTTTTTCTTAGGATCCTCGCAGAGCTCGATCAGAGTACCGCAGGTCGACTTCGGGTGAAGGAATGCGATGTTGAGGCCTTCGGCTCCACGGCGGGGAGCCTTGTCGATAAGGCGGCAACCCTTCTCTTCTACTTCTGCAAGTGCGTTGGCTACTCCGTCCTCTACGGCAAACGCTATGTGCTGGATGCCTCCGCGGCCACCGTTGGCGGCGATGAATTTACAGATTGCGCTCTCGGGAGCCGTGCCTTCAAGAAGCTCAAGCTTGGTCTGACCTACTTTGAAGAATGCTGTGCGCACTTTCTGATCTTCTACTTCTTCGATGGCGAAGCACTTGAAGCCAAGTATCTTTTCATAGAAAGGAATTGCTTCTTCAAGCGACGGTACGGCGATGCCGATGTGTTCGATATGGGAAATATCCATAGTTATTAAGGTTTAAAAGATTGTATTCATGCATATTAAAGGCCGCAACCGTGAGGCCGTCCTTTGGACCGACGATTGCGGCTCATCACTGTGCCTGCAAATTTACACAAAAAGTTTGATTTTGCCTAATTATCTCAACAATTAATCGCGGTTGGCATCTAACGGAAGCGACCGGTTGAACGGTTGCTTGAAAGATACCATCGTCTCCGTCGACACGATATCAAGCTTGAACAGCTTTACCCTGATGATATCGAGTATATCCTCATTGCTGCGGGCATTAAGCTTGATGATGAGATCATATCGGCCCGATACTATGTTGCATTCTGTAATCTCTGGTATGTCCGAAATCTCCTTGATGAGATTCTCCAGATTAGCTCCCGGCTTAACATTGATACCGACAAACGCCGATACAAAGAATCCGAGAGTGGCCGGATTGATGTCGCAGTGCGAGCCGATGATCACGTTAGCCGCAAGAAGGCGCTGAACACGCTGATGTACAGCGGCTCCCGATACACCATATTCACGGGCGATTTCGAGATACGGTGTCCGTGCATTCTCACACAGTGCTTTGAGGATTGTCAGGTCTAAGGCGTCAAAATATTGGCGGGGCATAAGGATTAGGTTGGTAAAGTTAGGTATTCGTTAAGTTTATTTCATCATAGGTAGTGCGACCGCAAAATTATATAATAATTTACCTTCTCACCAATTATTTTTGTGAAAAACTCTTAAAGAATACGCAATTTTTTTACTCACTTATTTCCACCATAAAAAACCACCCCGACAGCAATTTTTCTGTCGGGGTGGAGATTTGCAGAATTATATAACATTCAACCATAAAAGGTCTGTGGAGAGAGGAGGGCGGAGCCTTGCTACTCCGCGGCGGTGAACTCTGCGTCACCGCGTATATCTTTTTCCTTCTTCTGATTATATAACAACTCCCAAAAACGAAAGTTCGAAACATTTTTACCCTGAACAACATACCCGCTAAGAGTGTTATAGAACTATAAAAAATATTGTGAATATGAAACATAACCAGACTCAAGCCTCAATCACCCGACCGCTCCGGAACATCCTCGGCATTGCACTCATAGCTCTCATCTCCCTTGCAGCTTCATCGTGCCGACGGTCCGACCTCTGGGACGATATGCCCCGGAAAATTTCCGAATTTGTCAGCCACTACTTCCCCTCATTCACCGTCTCGAACTACACCGAGGGCACAAATTCCTATCACATCCGCCTCGACAACGGCCCGGGTCTGACCTTCGACAACAATTGCGACTGGGTAGCTATCGACGGCTACGGTATGCCCCTCCCTCAGGTACTCCTTTTCGACCAGCTCCCCCCGAAAATGTACGAATACCTGCAGGAAACAGAAGCCCTAAACGAAGTCTTCAGCCTCGAGCGCGACGCCTCTGCTTACTCCGCAACTCTCCTCGACTCAACTCTACGCTACATTATAGCAACCGGCGAACTCACCACACGCTAAAAAGAAAACAAGGGCTATCCTCACGGACGCCCCTTGTTCTCTTACACATAGTACTTAATGTTAGTTTTATATGTCTATTCCAGATTTATTTAATATGAAAAAGCATTCAACAATGCTTGTCGTATCATTTCCACTGCAAAGTTAAGCCAAACATCGCCAGTAAACAAATATCGCACCTTTCCTCAATCCTTATCCTTACTTATACTTTTTAAGCCTCCTACCATACACTCGCGGAAAAAAGCTTGACTAATTCAGCTCAGCGTAGCCCCTGAGTCGCTCTTCCTCCCCTTAAACTAAAAAGAATCTAAAAACTTAAATAATGTTAAGTTGGTCTTTCTCGCTGTCTTTATGTTATAAAACACACTTTTAAATCATATTCACGTATCCCTATTTTGTCATTTTGCAAGAAAATATCGCGTTAAAAAAGGTTTATCTATTCTCCGGCCGCGTGGCATATTGTCGACTGATGTTGTAATTGTCAAATAATCATTGATTTACACCATACTATCTCCGCGATTTTGCAAAAAGTTGCTCTAAAACATAAAATTTTCCCTCCAAAGTTTTGTCATATCACAAATTTGACCTACCTTTGTGGCGTTTTTGAAGCAAACAATTGTTTTATTAGTAAATCAAAACGAAAATGAAAAAGTTAGTTCTTACTCTCGCTGTTGTTTTCAGCATGTCTTTCTTCGCATGTGGCAACAAGGAAGCTGCTGCTGAAGCTGAAGCAGAAGCACCCGCAACCGAAGAAATCGCTATCGAAGAAGCTGCTGAAGCTACCGAAGCTTGCGACAGCCTTCCCTGCGACACTATCATCGAAGCTGCTGCTGAAATCGCAGAAGCTCCCGCTGCTGAATAATTAAGCGTTCGCTAAAATTGCGGTACGACCGCAACTAAGAAGAAAAAAAAGAGGTCTTTCGTATCTACGAAGGGCCCCTTTAATTTTTATATATCATCGGTTCTATATCTTCTCCATTTCAACATGTCCGATCGGCAGTTCTGCGCTCAGAAGCAGAGGAAGCCTGGAATATGCGTCTATCACGGCATGAACTGCATATCCGCTTGGTACCCCCTCATAGGAGTACTCAAAATCAGCTGAATACACTGGTGATCCCGTACTCTCATCCTGAGAGTGCCCGTTATATGTCACCGACACCTCCCGCGATAGACCGCCCGATATCGGTATATTGATGCACTGACCGGGTGCCAGCGATTCGAAATCTATCTCACGGAAGTAATAGAACATCCCGAGCATATCCGACGTCACCGTTATAGCCTCCATAGTATCATCCGAAGCATTCAGATCGCCGTTACCGAGAATATTCTTGTACGGAACCCCGCATCCGGCCGTGAATCCGCCTCCGGCATATTCCTCCGCGCGAGGTTTCATATACCAGCCGTTCTGGTATGTCACACACTCGCCGCTCACACCGTCAGCCTTCGGGGTCATCACAGCCTCAAGAGTATCGCTTACGCAGAACACATGCCCCTCCCAGGGTATGCTGTGGCCGTTCAGTGTAGCGCTGAACCGGTCTCCATCAGTCTGTATGGTAGCTTGGCCATGCGCTATATCCACATGGATCAATCCAAGATGATACCGCACATTATAGTCTATCTCCTGATACGGAATATTTATTTGCGCCGAAGCACCTGCGGCCACCAGCGCCAGCATACCTGCCGTTACAAGTTTCTTCATCTTAGTATCTTTTATCACTTATTTATAAAAAAACACTCCGACGAAGCTAATGGTTCTCTTCCGGTCAGATGCACCCGCGGATTTCCGTCAGATCAGCCACACCATGGCTCTCGCACCATTCTTCGATACCCTCCAAAATCCGGATTGTAGCAGTAGGATAAATAAAATTTGCCGTTCCGACCTGGATTGCAGTAGCCCCCGCCATGATAAACTCGATAGCGTCTGCTGCCGACACAATACCTCCCAGACCTACAATCGGTACCGACACAGCCTTCGACACCTGCCACACCATGCGCACTGCCACAGGCTTGACTGCAGGTCCCGAAAGGCCTCCCGTCACGGTCGAAAGCACCGGGCGACGCCGCTCTATATCAACCGCCATGCCTAAAAGAGTATTGATCAGCGACAGACTGTCAGCTCCGGCTCCCTCCGCCGCCTTCGCGATATCAACTATCGACGTCACATTCGGCGAAAGCTTAACCATCAGATGTCCACGCCAGGCCTTGCGTACTGCTTCAACAACGCTCGAAGCTCCCTCCGTAGTTGTTCCGAAAGCCATTCCGCCCTGCTTCACATTTGGGCACGAGATGTTAAGTTCTATCGCATGTATCTTCTCAAGACCCGAAAGCTTCTCGGCCACAGCCACATAGTCCTCTATCGACTTGCCCGACACATTCACTATCACCTCGCTGTCTACATCCGCTATCCGGGGATAGATCTTCTCGATGAAATAATCCACACCCTTATTCTGCAGCCCCACGGCATTCAGCATCCCCGAAGGAGTCTCGGCCATGCGGGGATACGGATTTCCCTCGCGAGGCTCGAGCGTCGTTCCCTTTACTATGAATCCGCCCAGACGGTTAAGGTCGATAAAATCAGAATACTCCTCACCGAAGCCGAACGTTCCCGATGCTGTAAGTACAGGATTCTTTAAGGCGAGATCGCCAAGACGTGTGCTAAGATTTACCATGGCAGTTCGTTCATATTGAATACAGGACCCTCGGTGCACACGCATCTGTTTCCCGTAGTAGTGTTTTCTACACAGCAAAGGCAGGCTCCCAGCCCGCATGCCATCTTGTTTTCAAGAGAAAATTCCGTATTCCATCCCTTCCCCTTGGCCACATTATATATCGACTTCATCATCGGGGCGGGCCCGCACACCATGCAGAGGTCATATTCCCCCTCAGCAACAGCAGGATGCTGCGCCACGAAGCCATGGAAACCCTCGCTTCCGTCATCAGTGCAGATATGCACATCGGCATGTGCCGACAGCATTTCCTTAAGAGAGACATCAGGAGCCGTGCGCTCTCCGTACACCAGCACCGGACGGATACCACGATCATTCAGCGCCCGTGATAGATAGTACATCGGCGCAACGCCAACCCCTCCGGCTGCAAGAAGCACGCGGCTCGGTCCTTCAGGCATGGTAAACCCATGTCCGAGAGGAGCTATCACCCGCAGTTCATCACCGGCCTCATAACTGCCTAACGCAGAGCTCGCGCGCCCTAATGGCTTCACAAGAAGTTCGAGAAGCTCATCCGTGCGGTTGAAAATCGAGAATGGACGGTTCAGGAGCACCTTCGCCTTGTCCACCGCAACTTCTACAAATTGCCCCGGCGCCATTGCCGGTACGCCACTCCCGTCGGTAGCCTGAAGCCCGAGGTGGATAGTCCCGCCTGCCAGGTGCCGTACAAAGGCCACGCGCATTGTCAGCTGATATTTCATGGAGTCTGTCAATAAATAAAAAAGCCGGAGCTGTAAAAGCTACGGCTTTGAAAAATGATTGGTTTATAGGCTGTGGCGGGAACGAGAATTGAACTCGTGACCTCCGGGTTATGAATCCGACGCTCTAACCAACTGAGCTATCCCGCCGTTTGCGAGTGCAAAGTTAGCAACTATTTTTTCAATATCCAAAAAAATATTCCTTTTTTTGATAAGAAATATTTTCACACCTATTTAGAGCTTGTCCCATAATATATGTTAACGCTGAGGTCGCATATCTCGGAGG
>CAYYQS010000099.1:0-2455 GCA_964472555.1 uncultured Bacteroides sp. | reverse complement strand
CCTCCGGGTTATGAATCCGACGCTCTAACCAACTGAGCTATCCCGCCGTTTTGCTTTTGCGTGTGCAAAGTTACGAACTTTTTTTGATTTCACCAAATTTTTCAACAAAAAAATATTTTTTCTTCCCTTAAGCACTACCTTTATTGGGCATGTCGCAATTCTTTTGTAAATTTGTAGGCATATTTTTCAAACATTGCATCAATTAATCATCGATGATTACTCTTTTCAAAAAAAGTCGCTCGGAATATTTTGCCGTAGAAAGCGACGTCAACCTGTCGGAAGAAGATATCAAGCGCCTGGCTGATATGCTTCAGGCCACTCCCCTAAAAAGCAAAAATATTAAAGGATGCTTCACCGGTCCGCGCAAAGAGATGGTATCGCCATGGAGCACAAATGCTGTGGAAATTGCCGGAAATATGGGCGTCACCGGCATCAACCGCATAGAGCGCTTCGAGGCTGTAGACCCTGAAACCGCTACATTTGACCCTATGCTCTCAAGCCTTTATGAACGTATAGACCAAAATATTTTCCGCATTGACGATGATCCCGCTCCGGTAGTTCATATCACGGATATTGACGCATACGATGCTGCTGAAGGCCTCGCCCTTTCACAAGATGAAAAGCAATACCTCATGTCGCTTTCTCAGCGTCTTGGCCGCCCTCTCACTGACTCCGAGGTATTCGGATTCTCTCAGGTTAATTCGGAGCATTGCCGTCATAAGATATTCAACGGCAACTTCATCATTGACGGAAAAGAGATGGAATCTTCTCTTTTTCAGATGATTAAAAAAACATCAAAGATCAATCCCAATGCCATTGTTTCTGCATATAAGGACAATGTAGCTTTCCTTTCCGGTCCAAAAGTCACTCAGTTCTCCCCTGCAGCGGCTGACCGTCCTGACTTTTTTGAGGAAAGAGAAATAGATACGGTTATCTCTCTTAAGGCTGAGACTCACAACTTCCCGACTACTGTGGAGCCATTCAATGGAGCGGCAACCGGTACGGGTGGCGAGATACGCGATAGAATGGGTGGTGGTAAAAGCTCAATTCCTATAGCAGGTACCGCTGTCTACATGACTTCATACCCCCGAATAAGTGCCGAGCGTCAATGGGAACAAAAAGCACCGGAAGCACGCCCTTGGCTCTATCAGACTCCATCAGATATTCTTATTAAGGCTTCCAACGGTGCTTCCGACTTCGGCAACAAGTTTGGTCAGCCTCTCATCTGTGGATCGGTGCTTACATTTGAACACGAAGAAAACCACCGTACCATTGCTTACGATAAAGTAATTATGCTCGCAGGCGGCATAGGGTTCGCTCCGGCCAAGGATGCTATCAAGGGTGAACCTGAACCGGGCATGAAAGTAGTGGTCATGGGAGGTGATAATTATCGTATCGGTATGGGTGGCGGTGCTGTATCGTCAGTTGCTACAGGCCAGTATGCCAACAGTATAGAACTTAATGCTGTGCAGCGCGCCAATCCCGAGATGCAGAAGCGTGTGAGCAATGTGGTTCGCGCCCTTGCCGAGATGGAATCGAATCCCTGCGTCAGCATACACGACCATGGTGCCGGCGGCCACCTCAACGCCCTCTCCGAGCTTATGGAGCCTCACGGTGGCAAAATAGATATTTCCGCCCTCCCTATCGGCGACAATACTCTTTCAGCTCGTGAAATTATCGGCAACGAAAGTCAGGAGCGCATGGGACTGGTGATGAATGAGGAAAATATAGAACTCGTCCGTAAAATCGCTGAACGCGAAAGAGCACCTTTCTTTGTGGTGGGTGAAACCGGTGGTGATGACCGTCTTGTATTTGAACATGCTGACGGATATCGTCCCATCGACCTTAAGATGGAAGACATGTTTGGCAATTCCCCAAAGACCACAATCACGGATGAAACTATACACCATGATTATGCCGATGCAGACATTCCTGCTGATCATGCTTATTTCCCCGCACTACTCAAAGGAGTGCTTTCACTGGAAGCTGTGGCCTGCAAAGACTGGTTAACCAACAAGGTTGACCGCTCCGTGACGGGCAAGATTGCTCGACAGCAGTGTCAGGGTGAACTTCAGCTTCCACTGAGCGACTGCGGTGTTGTCGCTCTTGACTATCGAGGAAAAGCAGGTATCGCCACCTCCATAGGGCATGCTCCTCAAGCCGGTCTTATAGACCCCGCTGCCGGTTCTATATTGTCGATTGCAGAAGCACTTACCAACATTGCCGGTGCTGAGCTTAAAGAGGGATTACGCTCTGTATCGCTTTCAGCCAACTGGATGTGGCCGGGAAAAAACAAAGGTGAAGACGCGGCACTATATACTGCGGTGAAGGCTTGTTCAGACTTTGCTTGTGCTCTGGGCATTAACATACCAACCGGTAAGGATTCCCTCTCAATGACTCAGAACTATGGTGATAAAAAAGTCACCGCTCCCGGCACTGTCATCATCTCCGCTGC
>CAYYQS010000098.1:0-8798 GCA_964472555.1 uncultured Bacteroides sp. | reverse complement strand
ACTGCACATGGTCGGAGGGCAACCTCTATGGCAACGGCGACGACTTCTACCTCGCCTCGCAGGACCTCGTGAACTCCTTCCGCACCGACGCCGCCGGCCTTCCCCTGCTCGACGGTTCCTATAAGAACGAGAACGTCGACAAGGCCGACTATGAAGGCAATGTCGATCCACGCCTCGACTTCACCCTCGGCCGCATCGGAATGCCCTGGCGCTCACACGAATACAATGAGAAGTGGTGCCGCAATCTTGAGCTCTACGGCCAGTACTCCGGCAAAAAGCCTTATCCCGCTCCCGAATCTCCCTTCGTTAAGCCCGGTATCGTACCTTGGGGTGCATCTTCGCTCAACTGCATTCTTATCCGCTATGCCGACGTAATGCTTATGAAAGCCGAGGCTCTCATCGAGTAGAACAAAGACCTCAATGAAGCACGCACTCTCATCAATGACATCCGTCACAAAGCTGCCCGTTCGGTAGACGCTTCTTACGCACCCGTCGACTGCAATCCTATGATCGCCAACTATGCAGTAGAGGAATATCCCGCTACTGGCTGGAATCAGGACTACGCACGCAAGGCTGTCCGCATGGAACGCCGCCTCGAGCTAGCAATGGAAGGTCTGCGCTGGTTCGACCTCGTCCGCTGGGGCAATGTTGTTGAGACTATCAACAAGTACTATGAATCTGAGGGCAAGATCCGCAGCTACTATCAGGGCGCTAACCTTACCGCAAGCGAGATCTACTTCCCGATTCCTGTAAATCAGGTAGACAACGCAGGTGATCTTTACAAGTAATCAATCAATTACCACAGAAAAATGAAAAAGCTTAAATCATATATGCTCGTGATGCTCGCAGTGCTCTATTGCGGTATCCTGAGCGCGTGCTCCGACTTCGAGCCCCAAGGTGCTCCCGAGCTCCCCAATCTCGCCACAGTTTCGGATCTCAAAGCCGATGTGGCTAATCACAAAGTGAATCTTTCGTGGGCACTTCCTGCAAGCAACGACGTGACAGGTGTTCGTCTGATTACAAACGGTAATAACGATACCGCGATTACACTTGAAGGTCGTGTGACAGAATATACCGTTCTCGGACAGCCCCTCACCGATGAATATTTCTATACCGTAAAGGTGCTTTATGAAGGTGGATATGTTTCTGAAGGTGTTTCCGTCACAGCGGTTCTTCCTGCAGAAACACTCGCCGGAGTATCCAATCTTCAGGCTTCTATCTCGGGACGTACGGTGACTCTTACATGGACTCTCCCCACAGGTGGTGATATCACCGGTGTACGTATTATCCGCGACGGCGATGTCAATGCAGCTACGGTTCTCGAGGGCAAAGTGACAAGTTTTGAGCTCAAAGGACAGCCCATGGATAAGGAAATGACTTATACAGTTGAGGCTATCTACGACACATACTACATGTCGACCGCCACTGATATCAAGGTTAAAGTACCTTATATCACACCTAAGATGGCCTACCTGATGACAGCAGCTACAATCTCCGCTCTTCCCGACGACGATGAGCGTGCTGCTGCTACCTGGTTTGCAGCTCAGGAGAATGCAGAACTTATCCAGCCTTCTCAGATTGCTGACCTTGATGCCGATATTTATCCCGTTATCTGGATCGAGATAGACCGCGTAGGTCTAGCTCTCGGCTGGGAAAATCTTCCTTCCGAAGTTTCGAACCCGACTACTATAGCCGCTCTGAAACAGTACACTGCAAACGGTGGTAGCTTCTACCTCGCCAATATGGCAACTCAGCTCACCGTGCCCCTTGGTTTCGTTCCCGACAACATGGCTCCTACCGTCTTCGGCAATGGCGACGGCGGCGAAGGTACCGACGTGTGGGTTATCAATCCCTATCTTGGCTGGGACTTCCGCAACGGCTCAGACCAGGGCTTCTACGACCGCACTGCTCACGAGATTTTCAAAGGCCTGACACTTGAGGATCCGAACAACTATGGCTATGAGACACTTCCCCTCATCGGCCCGGGTCAGCGCGAAGACCACAACTGCATGTGGGACTGCAATATCTACGGCCGCGGCAATCAGCCCGACGTAATCCGCAACTTTGAGGTTACCACTAATTCTCTCGTGCTCGCTACTTGGGGCCATGTGCGCGACCACTGTGTGGCAGGTCTTGTGGAATTCTATTCAAATGCTGAGCACGGACGTTGCATCGCCAACGGTCTGGCAGCCTACGAATGGAATCAGAATTCGGGCGTTAATCCCTACCAGCATAATGTTGAACAACTCACTCTGAATATTCTGAATTACCTTAAGTAAGAATTGAGTATTAATTATGATAATAACCACCGTCGGTGCTCCGGTGCCGACGATGGTTTCTCTCTTTTAAGACCATGAGTAAACTTCCTAAAATTATTAAACTAACACCGGTAGTAATTTCAACCCTGATGCCCATGGGAACGCAGGCCCGCGAAACGGCACATTTCTCTATGGAAAATGCAGGTGATAAGATTACTGAGACGGTGTCGGGAAATACTTTCGCAATTCAGGGTCTCCGCCCTGCGGAGAACATCGATGGCGCCATAGGCAAAGCCCTGCGCTTCGATGGATATTCTACCTACATCGATGCAAAAATCGGCGACATCATTCCTTCCGGGTCAAAGAAAATGACTGCATCGGTGTGGCTTGCTGTAGAAACTTATCCTATTGTTGAGATTGATGTCAATACATCCGAACAAGTTGCCATAGCTTCGTGCCTTGACGATAATTCCAAGACTGGTTTCGGCTTTTTCGTCGGATTCGACGGCAAGTATTCTTTCAAAACTTATGTGGGAGGGTGGCCGCTTGAATTAAAAGTCACAACACCCCTCAATCAGTACGAATGGATCAACCTCACGGCAGTGATCGACGGCGATGCCCGGACGGCAAAGCTATATAACAACGGTGTCGAGGTTGCTTCCTCTAAGGCGAACGGGACTCTATCGGCCGGTAATACAACTTTAAGAATAGGCCGGAGTTTTAATGAACGTTTCAGCGGGCCGTTTTGCCTGACCTCGTTCAATGGCCTTATCGATGATATAACGGTGTGGGACGAAGCCCTGAGCCTTGCTACGATTGCGTCCTGGGACGCTGAGCACGAAGCTGATCTCAGTATTCCCTCTGCCCGCTTCGAAGCAGATCCTATGCGTCCGGCATTTCACGGAATGCCCGGCGCAAACTGGACTAATGAAACTCACGGGTTGACCTATTCTAATGGCCGGTATCACCTCTTTTTCCAGAAGAATGCCAACGGTCCGTATATGTCGCGTCTTCACTGGGGACATCTTTCGAGCGAGAACCTCATAGACTGGACCGAAGAGCGTATTGCACTCACTCCGGGGGCTTTTTACGATATAAAGGGTTGCTGGTCGGGTTGCGTTTTCTCAGACAACGAGCTGACAAACGGTAAACCTTCGATCATATACACGGGCGTGGACTATGCTAAGGCAGTAATCGCTCAGGCTAACCCTGAAGATGATGACCTGATTGAATGGACAAAAGTATCGGCTCCGATAATAAACGGTTGTCCGAATGGACTCTCCGATGATTTCCGCGACCCTTATTTCTTCCGCACCGACAATGGCGCTTATATCATCGTCGGGTCGAGCAAAGGTGAAGTGGGGACTACCACTCTCCACAGCTATAATCCTGTATCGAGAAGCTGGAGCAACGACGGAAAGACCTTCTTTACCGGATCGAATGCAGCCACCTGCGGAACATTTTGGGAGATGCCTAATGTGACAAAGATCGGTGACAAATGGCTCTTTACTGTTACTCCTCAAAATACTTCAAAAGGTGTGGCTTGTCTTTACTGGGTAGGCACTATCGGAGCCGACGGTACCTTCACACCTGATAAGACTACGCCCGGCAATGTCGAGCTTCCCGGATTTGCCCGCAACGGCTACGGTCTTCTTTCACCGTCGATATATCAGCACGAAGGAAAGACGATCGCTTTAGGAATTGTGCCTGACAAGCTTTCGTCTCAGTCCAACTATAGTCTCGGCTATGCGCACGCCTACTCGCTCCCGAGAGAATGGACGCTCGACAGTGAGGGCAATCTCTGCCAGAAGCCTTACTCGGGGCTTACTGCAATGAGAGGCGAAAACGGCTTCGAGAAGTCGAACTTTACCCTCGACGGAGCTCTTGTCCTCGAAGGTGTGGACGGTAGAGCAGTCGAACTGTGCGGAGAATTCACAGTTGGTAGCGGACGCTGCGGGTTTACTTTGCTCGACGACGGTGTTTCGTCGCTTAAGGTCTACTACGACGGCAAGACCAACGAAATAGCCGTAGATACTAGAGGTGTGGATCGCTTGATAAATGATTCCGGAGTTTTTGACGGGTATTACCACAGCACTCTTCCCAAAACTCTTGCTAAGGGCGAGACACTGAAGCTAAATGTTTTCTTCGATCATTCCGTGCTCGATATTTTCGTCAATGACACATGGGCTACTTCCGTGAGAGTATTTGCCAACGGTAAGAGTACCGAAAATGTTACTGCATTCAGCGATTCACCCCTGCAGGTTCGCTCTCTGAATGCATGGAAACTTAATTCTGGTATAGGCAACACCGGTATCAGTCCCATTATCACCGGCAATGGAGAGCCGACAGTAGAAGTCATGGGCGGGAGTATAAGATACTCTGATCTCGATACTCCTGCAGTGCTATCGGTGTATAATCTGTCAGGTAATAAGGTGATAGAAAAGTATCTCAATTCCGAATCTGGGACTGTAGAAGTCGACATCGCCGGGTTTCACATCCTCACAATCCGCACTCTGAGCGGCGTCTCTACCAAAAAGATTTTCTTTTAAGCGATTGATTTTATATCAGGGAAATGGCAGACAGTGGGTGGTTGGTACCTCTGCCTGCCATTTTTGTGACAATATTTCAGCTGAGTTTACTTCTTGTCTCCGAAGGTGTTTCGCCGAATGCTTCGCGATAGCAGCGTGTGAAGTAGGCCGGTGTTGAAAATCCCATTTCGTAGGCTATCTCGCTTATTGATTTCTCGGTGGTCTTAAGAAGCTGACCGGCTCTCTTCAGTCTGAGGTTACGGATGAGTTCGACAGGCGAATAGTTGGTGAGCGCTTTTATCTTACGGTAGAACTGTGTTCTTTCCAGTCCCATTTTCGCCGCTAAGGTGTCGACCGAGAGATCGGAATTGCTGATTTCGGCATTGAATATCTCAAGGAACTTGCGGTAGAATTCGCTGTCGATGTCGGAAACGGGAGCTTTCTCGGTTGTAGCATTTGAACTAACGGAAGTGTCTGTTTTGAGCCAGATTTCCTTGATGCGTTTGCGGTTTTCGATGAGTGATTGGGCTCTTGCAGTGAGCACCCCCGAAGAGAAGGGCTTGGATAGATAGGCGTCGGCACCGCTGAGATAACCCTGCACGCGTTGTTCATCCATTGAGCATGCCGTGAGCATAAGTACCGGGATGTGCGAAGTGCTTACCTCACCCTTAATCCTTCGGCAGCATTCCAGGCCGTCGATACCCGGCATCATCACGTCGCAGATTATCAGGTCGGGCACATACTTCACGGCTTTACGTATACCTTCGGTACCGTTAGAAGCGGTGATGACATTATAGTCGGACTGCATGAGTTCGGTGATAAGCTTCTGGATATCTTTATTGTCGTCGATTACGAGGAGTCGCGGCTTATTTTCGTCGAAAGTGATGTTTTCTTCAATTTCTCCCAATTCTGCCTCTATATCCTCTTTAGAGATTACCGATTGTGTTTCGACCGGAGTCTCGCCTACATGTTTCAGTGGCAATGATACTTTGAATACCGAGCCTTTGCGGAGCGTGCTTTCCACCTCGATGCGACCGCTATGGAGCTCAACGAAAGCTTTAGAGAGCGAAAGTCCGATGCCCGATCCGTTGGGGTGAACGCGCTCCACCTGATAGAACCTGTCGAATATATTGCCGAGGTCTCGCTCGCTGATGCCTTCGCCGGTATCGGCAACGGTAATCACGGCTTCATTACCGTCCGTGCGGTAAGTTACCTTTATCTCTCCGTTGGCCGGAGTGTATTTGAAAGCGTTGGAGATAAGGTTGAAGAAGACACGTTCTATCTTTTCTATATCTACAGCGATGCTCCCGACGGCGGGTTGAATATCGGCCATGAGTTTCAGGTCTTTCTTCCTTGCGAGAGCATAGAATGATTCGAGCCAGTCGGTAATGGCTTTTCCGAGGTCAACTTCTGTGAGGTTGAGTTCCATTTTATCGTTCTCATACTTGCGGAAGTCGAGGATCTGGTTGATGAGTCGGCGCAGGATTCGTACATTCTTGTCGGCGATCTTCATCAAAGTGTGTTGCTGAGCAGTAAGATTATCTGCCTCTGCAAGCTGTGCAACGGGTTCTGAGATGAGGGTGAGGGGAGTGCGGAGGTCATGCGACACGTTGGTGAAGAAAACGAGCTTCGACTGGGTGGCCTCGGTGAGTTTGTCATTGAGTTCCCGCTCTTTATCGCGTTGTTCCTCAAGCACTTTGTTCTGTCTCAGAAGTGTCTGTTGATGTTTCTTGTGCTGCCAGTAAGCTCTCAGTACGAGGAAGACAACTCCAAAAAGCAGCAGGATGATCACCAGACTCGCATAGAAAAGCGAAGTCTGGGACGAGTGCTGGGTCCAGTAATCGTCGATACGCTGCTTGAGCACTCGCATCTTGTCGGTTTCTTCTTTAAGAGCTTCGTTCTGCAAAAGAACAATGTCGGCATTACTGTCGTCTACGGCGGAAGACACGGGCAATAGAGTCTCTCGTTCATAAGGCTCACCTTTAAGAATATCCAGAGCCATGCGTACGAGTCGGTGACCTTCGGTCGGGTAGAGCAGTGTAGCGTCGATCACGCCGTCGGCCACTGCCTGCACACCGATATTGGGAGCCGCATCAATACCTATTATTTTGATGTTATCGAGGCCCAGGCTTTTTGCCACTTCGGAGGCTCCGATAGCCATGCGGTCGTTGTGGGCGTAGATAAGATTGACATCCGGGAAAAGGCGGAGCAAGGAATCGGCTACCGGAATGGCATCTTCTTTTCTCCAGTTGGCCGGAACACTTGCAAGGATTGTGCCGCCTTCAGCCGCGAATTCGTCGGCGAAGCCTTCATGTCGCCCCGCTGCAGGTGTAGACCCGGGTAGTCCGCATATTTCAATAGCAGTGGGCTTGTTGTCGAGAATAGACATTGCATAGTGGGCTGCCGACCTACCGAGAGCAACGTTGTCGGCACCGACGTGTGCAGTGTAGCTGTCGCCTACGATATTGCGGTCGAAAATTATCACGGGCATGCCGCTGTCGTATACTTCCTTAATGATGGGTGTGAGCGATTCAGCTTCGTTGGGCGAAACAATAAGTATGTCGAAATCGTTTTCGAGGAAGTAGCGTATGTCTTCGATCTGCCGTGCGCTGCAATCTTCAGCCGACCGGATTTCGACTACCGCGTTTTCCTGATACATGATTTCGCGCTCTATCTCGTCGTTCATCTTCTGGCGCCAGTCGTCATCGCTGCATTGCGACACGCCTATCCGGTAAACATTCTCGTCGCTGCATGCACCGCATAGCACTATCGTGAGGGCAAATATAGCAGTGCGGGTGAATATGTTATGAAGGTTTCTCATGAATACTATAATGTAAAGGCTCTGCAAATTTAGTATAATTATATGAAAAATAGTGCATAAGATATGATATTTTGTGTCATGCAACATTTTTACTACTTTAAGCAATAAAATTAGCACACTATTTAAATGTAAAGTATTAGTTTTGCACTGTCAAAATTTTAAGGTATAAGGTTTAATTTAAGGTAGGTTTCCGAGGTGCTCAATTGATAAGGTAATTAAGATCGTTTTAGGCAAGCTTTTTCTCGACAATATTAATGATAATACCATAGATAATGATACAGAACAAACTGAAAGCACTTTTTCTGAGCGGAGCGACCATGCTGTCGGCTCTTTCGCTTAGTGCCGCCGACGGGGTGAAAATAGATCATCTCGGGGTGAACAATACCCTCGTGCGCGTAACCGGAGACGGACGTTATCTCATGCTCCCCGTGCAGGAAAGCAACGATGATGCCCGCGTGAATATTCTTGTTGACGGTCAGATTGCCGAAACCATATACGTGCGTCTTGCTAAATCCAAAACTGACTATTCCGTGCCTTTTGATCTTTCTCCCTATCAGGGCCGCAACGTACTGCTTGATATAGTCACTCCTCAAGGCCGTGGATCTGTGCGCGACTCAAAGGACGACGTGTGCTGGCACGGCATGGAGCTTATTGATGAAATTGATCTTTCGGATAAAGAGACAAAATACCGCCCCCTCTATCATCACACTCCCGTCTATGGCTGGATGAACGACCCCAACGGCATGTTCTACAAAGACGGTGTGTGGCACCTCTACTACCAGTACAATCCATACGGATCTAAATGGCAGAATATGACATGGGCTCACTCTTCCTCCGAAGATCTCGTGAATTGGAAGCATGAACCTATCGCAATCCGCCCTGACGGCTTAGGAGCAATTTTCAGTGGCAGTACCGTGATAGACCGCAACGGTACGGCCGGTCTCGGAAATGATGCGGTGGTGGCTCTCTATACTTCCGCAGGCACAAGTCAGATGCAGAGTCTGGCTCACAGTAAGGATAACGGTCTCACGTTCGACAAACTTGCTTCCAACCCCATTCTTACTTTGGAAACGGAGGCTCGCGACCCGAATATGTTCTGGAACGAAGAGACCGGTGAGTGGAATCTGGTGCTCGCTCATGCGCTTGAAAAAGACATGCTTTTCTTCACCTCTCCCGACCTCACGACTTGGA